>JAEWKL010000452.1 GCA_023386115.1 Pseudomonadota bacterium | reverse complement strand
GGGCGGTCGACGGCGTCGACCTCGCGGTCGACACCGGCGAGGTGCTGGGCATCGTCGGCGAATCCGGGTCCGGCAAGTCGACGCTCGCCCGCCTGGTCCTGCGCCTGATCGAGCCGAGCGCCGGCCGTATCACGTTCGACGGCCGGGACATCACCATGTTGGGCGACGAGGCGATGCGGCGCCTGCGGCGCGACATGCAGATCGTGTTCCAGAACCCGCATTCGGCCCTCAATGGGCGGCGCACGATCGGCGAGGCGATCGCCGAGCCGTTGCGGATCCAGGGCACGGCGCGGGGAGCGGCGCTCGACGCCCGCGTCGACCGGCTGCTCGATCTCGTCAGCCTGCCGCGCGCCTTCCGGTACCGCTACCCGCACGAGCTGTCGGGCGGGCAGAAGCAGCGCGTCTGCATCGCCCGCGCGGTTGGGCTCGAGCCCCGCCTCCTCGTCCTCGACGAGCCGACCTCGGCGCTCGACGTCTCGGTGCAGGCGCAGATCCTCGACGTTCTCGGCGAATTGCGGCGCGAGCTGTCGCTCACCTACCTGTTCATCTCCCACAACCTCGCCGTCGTGCGCACCCTCTGCGACCGCGTGCTGGTAATGAGCCAGGGACGCGTGGTCGAGGAAGGCCCGGTCGCGCAGGTCTTCGCCCATCCGGCGCAGGCCTACACGCGCACGCTCCTCGACAGCGTGCCGCGCCTGCCGCACACGAAGGCTTAGCGACGGCCGTCACGGCCAACACGGGTTGCGGACGACGTCCGGAACCCGTGTTGGCCGTGAGGATCGAACGACCACCACGCCCGCACCATGGGGCACCGCCGGCGTTCAGACGCTCAGGTGGCGGAGGATGCGCGCGCGCGCAACCCCGTCGACGCGCCCCTCCTCGTCGATCTCGCCGAGCTTGAGCGCGGCCCAGCGGTCGGCGACCTTGAGGGCGAAGTCGAGGTTCTGCTCGACGATCAGCATGCTGGTGCCGCTCGCCGCCCGCTCGGCCGTCAGCGCGGCGGCGATGCGCTCCACCACCGAGGGCTGGAGACCCTCTGAGATCTCGTCGATGAGGAGCAGCCGCGGGCGCAGCATCAGGGCGCGGGCGAGGATGAGCATCTTCTGCTCTCCGCCCGACAGCGTGCCGGCGCGCTGGGACAGCCGGTCCCTCAGGAAGGGAAAGTGGGCGAATACCCGGTCGAGCGCCTCGGGCAGGAGCCGGTCGGAGGCGAGGGCGAGGCGCAGGTTGTCGCGGATCGAGAGGTCCTGGAACAGGGGCTGCTCCTGCGGCGCGTAGCCGACGCCGAGGGCCACGAGCCGGGCCGGCGAGAGGCCCGCGACGGAGCGCCCGTCGATCGCGATCGACCCCGCCCGCAAGGCCACAAGCCCCAGGATCGTCTTGAGCAGCGTCGTCTTGCCCATGCCGTTCTTGCCGAGCAGCGCGACGATCTCGCCCGGCCGCACCTCGAGCGATACGCCCTTCACGATCGCGACGGCGCCGTAGCCGCTCGACACGCCCTCGAGGACGAGACCGCCCATCCCCGCCGGTTCACGGCCCGCCGGGTCACGCATGGCCGCCTCCCGCGTAGATGGTCCGCACCAGCTCGGAGCCGACGACCTCCTCGACCGTGCCGTCGAGCACCAGCCGGCCCTGGTGCAGCACCACGATGCGCGAGGAGATGTCACGCACGAAATCGAGATCGTGCTCGACCAGCACCACCGCGAGGCCGAGATCGGCGGCCAGGCCCTTGAGCACGGTGCCGATCGTGGTGCGCTCGGCCTTGGTCAGGCCCGCGGTGGGCTCGTCGAGGAGGATCATCCGCGGCTCCAGCGCCACCACCATGGCGAGTTCCAGGGCCTGCTTCTGTCCGTGCGAGAGCAGGCGGGCGGGCTCGGCCAGGAGGGCGTCGAGCCCGGTCATCCGCAGGATGTCGAGCACCGGCTGGGGCAGGCCGAGGGTCCGGGCCCGCTTGACCGGGCTCGAGGCCTCGCGGGAGGCGCGGGCGAGCCGGAGGCAATCGGCCACGGTCAGGCTCTCGAACACGCTCGCGACCTGGAACTTGCGCCCGACGCCGAGGGCGACGATGCGGTTCGGCGTCAGGCCGGCGGTCGCGGTGCCGCCGACCGCGACGGTGCCCCGGAACGGTTCGGTGCCGTCGCTCAGGCAGCGCATCAGCGTCGTCTTGCCGGCGCCGTTCGGCCCGACGAGGCTGACGAGCTCGCCCGCCCGGATGGTGAGATCGATGCTCTCCAGAACGGTGAGGCTGCCGTAGGACTTGGCGAGGCCCCGGACGGTGAGGAGGGGCGCCTCCGTCCGCGGTGCCACCCGGGAGGGGCGTGCGGCGAGACGCGGCGCCACGGCCGGACGCCGCCCGAACGGCAGCGTCCCCCAGGCGCGGCGCGCCAGCTCCGCGAGGCCGCCCGGCAGCAGGATGATGATGGCGACGAAGGCGGTTCCGAGGAGGAGCTGCCAGAGGAAGGGCAGCTCGCCCGAGAGGTTCGCCGCGAGGTAGTCGATGGCGATCGTGCCGAGGACCGGCCCGACGAGCGTCCCGCGGCCGCCGAGCGCGACCCAGATCACCAGCTCGGTGCCGAACAGGAAGCCGGCATTCTCCGGTGCCACGACGCCCGAGGCGTTGGCGAAGACGAAGCCGGCGAGACCCGCGACGCCGGCCAGCACCGCGGTGAGACCGATCTGCAGGCGCCTTGGATTGAGGCCCAGATAGGCGCAGCGCGCCTCGTTGTCCCGCAAGGCCACGAGCATGCGCCCGGCATCCGAGCGCACGAGGATCCAGGCGACGAGCGTGACGGCGACAAGGAGGAGGGCCGCGAGGCGGAAGAAGCCCTCGATCTCGAGCGGCAGCACGTCGAAGCCGACGAGGCCGCTGCTGGAGCCGGTCCGCGCGCCGCCGGAATAGATGCCTTGCGTCACCACGATCGGCACGACGAGGGAGATCACCGAGGCGTAGAGCGCCGTCGAGCGGTGATAGAAGGAGAGCCAGCCGACCGCGAGGCCGAGCAGGACCGGCGCGGCGACGGCGAGCAGGGCCGCCAGGGCCATCCAATGCGGCGCCGCTCCTTGAGCGGAGAGCAGCATCGCGGTCGCATAGGCGCCGACACCGAAGAACGCGGCCTGGCCGAAGGTCAGGATGCCGGAAAATCCCCACAGCAGGTCGACCGTGACGGCCAACACCGCGTAGATCATCGAGCGGGTCAGCACGTTGACCGCGAAGGTGTCGAGGACGAGCGGCGCGATCCAGAGC
>JAEWKL010000427.1 GCA_023386115.1 Pseudomonadota bacterium | reverse complement strand
GCGGCAGCCTGGAAGTCCTGACGACCACTGGCCGGTATTACTGGATCCCGGCGGCGCGGCTCGTGAGCATGGAGTTTCACCCGCCCCGGCGTCCGCGGGACCTGTTCTGGCGGCGCTGCACAATGATCGTGCGGGACGGCCCTCAGGGAGACGTCTACCTGCCCGCCCTCTACGAGACGCCCGCGGCAGAGGACGAGCTGCGGCTGGGCCGCCGGACCGAATGGAGTTCGCAGGCCCCGGTGCGGGGCTGCGGGCAACGGATCTTCCTCGTGGGCGACGAGGGCTTGGCGATCACCGACCTGCGAACGGTCGAGTTCGCATGAGCCTCCCGCCCCGAGGCGGCCTTCAGCCGCGCCTCTCCGTGCTCGACCGGCTCCTCGATGCGCATCCCGACCGCCTGGAGGACACCCCGCGGGCCGCGTCCGAGGCGATCTCCATCGTCCGCTCCGCGGTCCATCGCGACCTCGAGCACCTGCTCAATGCCCGGCGTCCGTGGCGGACGCCGTCCTGGCCGGCGCTGGCGCACTCGCCGCTCGGTTACGGCGTCGCGGATCTCACCGCCGGCGCCTCCAACGATCCGGCCGGGCAGGAGCGGCTGCGCCGCGAGATCGAGGACGCGATCCGCCGGTTCGAGCCTCGGCTCGCCCAGGTGCAGGTGCGCATCACCGACGCGCCGACGCCCCTGCGCGCGGTGCTGCGGCTGCACATCGACGCCCTGCTGCTGATCGACCCGCTGCCCGAGGCGATCGCTTTCGACACCCTGATCGACACCACGACGGCGGACATCGTGGTGCGTCCGACCCGTGAGGATTGACGCGGTCGGACCGCGAGGACGGAGCATGGACGAAGAATTTCTTGCTGCCTATAACCGCGAGCTCGACGCGCTGCGGAACCTGTCGCAGGGTTTCGCGAACGCCCATCCGAAGGTTGCCGGCCGGCTGCGGTTGAACGGCGACCTCATCGATGATCCGCATGTCGAGCGCCTCCTCGAAGGGGTGGCGTTCCTCTCGGCCCGGGTCCAGCAGCGGCTCGATGACGAATTGCCGGAGATCACCGACGCGCTGCTCGGCGTTCTCTCTCCGCACGCCCTCGCACCGGTGCCCTCCGCGGCCATCGTCCAGCTCGCCTGCAAGCCGGAGCTGCGGGTCCCGGTGACCATCCCGGCCGGCACGATGCTGGAGAGCGAGCCCGTTGCAGGCGATCCCGTCCGCTTCCAGACCGCCTATGCGACGACGCTGTGGCCGATCGAGATCGAGGCCGCCCGCCTCTCCGGCCTGCCGCTGGTCGCTCCGGTCAACCCCCGGGCGCAAGGGGCACGCGCCAGCCTGAGGGTGAGCCTGCGACTGACCGATCCTGAGGCGACCTTCGCCGAACTGGAGCCGCGGGCGTTGCGGGTGTTCCTGCGTGGCCCGATCGAGCAGGCGCTGGCGCTCTACGAACTCCTGGGCGGGCACGTCGCGGGCGTCGCGCTGGCCGACGGCCCCAACGACGACCGCCCGACATTGCTGCCGCCCGACAGCATCCGACCGGCCGGCTTCGCGCCCGAGGAGGCGCTCTATCCGTGGACGGCGCGTTCGTTCGAAGGCTTCCGTCTTCTGACCGAGTACTTCGCGCTCCCCGAAAAGTTTCTGTTCATCGATCTCGTCGGCCTCGACGCCCGCACGCTGATCCAGGATTCGGACCGGCTCGACCTGTTCGTGTACTTCGACCAGGCCGCGCCGGAGCTCGAGCGCCGGTTGCGGCCGGACTGCCTCGCGCTCGGATGCACGCCGATCGTGAATCTGTTCACCCGGCATTGCGAGCCGATCTCCCTCGACGGCACCCGCACCGAGTACCCGATCCTGCCCGATTATCGCCGCCCGAAGGCCTACGAGGTGTGGAGCGTCGAGGCCGTGCACGAGGTCGCCGACGATGGCGCGGGCCGGCCCTGGCGCCCGTTCTACCGCCGGCCCGCCGCGCTCGGCGGCGAGGAGCCGACCGCCGGCTACTACGCGACGGTACGGCGGGACGCCGCCGACGGGCTCGGGGGCAGCGACGTCCTGCTCGCGCCCTTCGATCCGGACCTGCAGGTCAACCGGCCGGCCGACCGGGTCCTGTCGGTTGACGCGCTCTGCACCAACCGCGACCTGCCGGCGCAATTGCCGTTCGGCGTCGGACAGCCGCGCCTGTTTCCGGCGGAGGGCCTCAGCTCGATCGCCCGGATCACCTGCCTCACCGCGCCGACGGCGAGCTGGCGTCCGCGGTTGCGCAGGAAGCGCAACTGGAAGCTGATCTCGCATCTCTCGCTCGGCCACCTGTCGATCGTCGGCGGAGCGGATGCGGCCGCGGCGATGCGCGACGTGCTGCAACTCTACGACGTTCGCGATACGCCGCACACCCGGGCGGCGATAGCGGCCCTGCTCGACGTGAGCGCGACCGAGGCGACCGCCCGGGTGCCGGGCGCGCGGCTCGGGAGCTTCTGCCGAGGGCTCGACGTCACGCTCACCTTCGATCGCGGGCTGTGGGCCAGCGGCGGCCTCTACCTGCTCGCGGCGGTGCTTGAACGCTTCCTCGCCCTGCATGCGACCGTCAACTCCTTCACTCGGACGCAGGCGGTGCTGCAGGGGCGGTCCGGCGCGGTGGCGAGCTTCGCGCCGCGCGCGGGTGCGCAGGTGCTGCTGTGAGCCGTCCGGTTCCCGGCCGCGTCGCGGCGCCCGCCCCTGCCGATCCTCCGGAGCAAGGCGAGGCGCCGCTTCCTCCCCGCCCCGGCACCGCACCGGTCCCGACCTCGCTGCTCGACACCCTGATGGCGAACCCGGCCCGGTTCAGCTTCGATGCGGCGGTCGCGGTGATGATGCGTGCGAGCGGTCGTGGCGATCCGGGGGTCGCGATCCGGTTCGAAGCCGCGATCGGGCTCGCCTACGTGCCGGGCGACGTCACCTCGGTTCGCCCGGAGCGAAACGGACCCTTCGTGGCGCGTACCGGGATCCTGGGACTGACCGGCCCCGGCGGCGCCCTGCCGCGGCCCTATACCGAGATGGCGAACAGCCAGGCGCGCCAGCGCTCGGCCGCCTTCTCGCGCTTTCTGGATCTCGTTGCGCAGCGGCCGCTCGCTCAGTTCGCGCAGGCGGGGCTGAAGTACCGCCCGCACCGCGCAGCCGACGCCGCGGCCGCCGACAGGGAATCGCCGGACGATCCCGCCGCGGCCCCGCGCGACGGCCTGCGGGAGGCGCTGCTCGCCCTTGCTGGCTACGCGGATCCCGGACTGGTCGCGCGTCTCGCGAGCGGCAGTGAGCCTGTCCTGTACTATTCTGGATTGTTCGCGGCGCGCCCGCGTTCGGCCGGCCGGCTCTCCGCCATCCTGACGGAGTGGCTCGGCCGCCCCGTCGTCGCCGAGCAGTTCGTTGGTGCCTGGGTCGAGATCGGCCGGGAGCAGATGACCATGCTGCCGCGCGCCGGCCTCGGCCAGTTCAACCGCCTCGGGGTCGACGCCACCGCGGGGGCGCGGGCCTGGGATATCGGTTCGCGGATCCTGCTGCGGGTCGGCCCGCTCGATGAGGCGCAGTTCCGTCAGCTCCTGCCCGGGAGCGCGCTGCTGACCCCGCTCCGTGCCCTCGTCCGGTCCTATCTCGGTGCGGAGGCCGCCGTGATCGTCAATCCCGTCCTGGCCGCCGACGCGGTGCCGCCGCCGGCCCTGACCGCCGCCGCGCGCTGCCTGCTGGGCTGGACGACCTGGTTGCCGGTGGGAGGCGGCCGGACATCGTCCGCCGCGGAGGCACGTTTCCGGCTTTGACGCGCGCGACGACGCACGGTCGTCACCTGCGGTGGCGGACGCCCCACGCCCGGCGATGCGGCCGCGAGGATCAGCCGTGTCTGGCGGCCGGGAAGCGGTGCCTCGATCCCGAGCGTTCCAGGCGGCTGCGGCCGATCTCGGTCAGCGGCACGTCGCCCACGGCGCCGAGATAGCGCGACAGCACCGCCACGAGCGCGTTCGGGGAATAGGGCCGGCGCACGACACCCGCCACGCCCGCCGCCGCCAGCGTCTTGCCATCCACGAATTCCACGGCGGCGACCGAGAGCACGATCGGACAGGCGACCAGGCGTGACGCCTGCCGGGCGAAGGCCAGATCCGGCGCGGCGGCGAGCTGGCTTTCCACCAGGATCAAGTCGAACCGCCCCGGGGCGGCGCGCAGGGCCGCGAGGGCCGCCTCGGGATCCACGAACCCGCTCGGCTCGAAACCCAGCGCCGCCAGCATCTCCTCGTCCTCCAGGATCCCGGCTCGGCTGTGTCCGACGAGCATCAGCGTACCGCCGGTGGGAGCGACGCTGGGGCCCGCCTCGGGCGGGGCGACCACCGGCAGCCAGACCTCGAAGGTGCTGCCCTCGCCCGGCGTGCTGCGCACGTCGAAGGCGCCGCCGCGTTCCTCCACGAACGCGAAGGCGGTCGCCAAACCGAGCCCGGTGCCGGTCGGGCGAGTGGTGAAGAACGGCTCGAAGATGCGCGCCCGGGTCGCCTCGTCCATCCCGCGGCCGGCATCGAAGACGCAGAGCCGCGCGTAGGGGCCAGGCCGCAGCGTGCCGTGCGAGAGCCTGCGCACACCTTTGACGCCGACCGCGGCCATGTGCACGCCGACCACGGCGCCCGGATCCGAGGCCTGGGCGGCGTTGCGGATCAGGTTGTGGACCACCTGCTGCAGCTGGGCGGCCTCCCCACGGACCAGCGCTCCGCCGGTAGTGCCTTCGAGCCGGATCGTGACCGGCTCGGCCATCGAGCTCCGGATCTGGGCCAGCGTCTCTGCGACGACGACGTCGAGGGAGTTCGCGTGCCAGCTCGATGTCCCGCGGCGGCCGAAATCCAGGATCTGACCTGTGATCTCGCGGGCGCGCCCGCCGGCCTGGATCAGCAGGTCGATCTGGCGCGCGGCACGGGTGCCGGGCGCGAGGGCCTCGGCCGCGATCTCGGCGTGACCCAGGATGACATTGAGCACGTTGTTGATGTTGTGCGCGACGCCGCTCGCGAAGATGCCGATCGTCTCCAGCCTCTGCGCCCTGCGCAGGGCCGCTTCGGTCTCGCGGTGACGCTCCGCGGTATGCTGGCGCTCGAGTGCGGCACTGAAGACGCTGCCGACGACCTGCAGCATGCCGCCCGAGCGGCGCAGCCAGGGTTGCAGCGGACCGGTCGAGCGCTCGTAGCAGAGCAGACCGACGACCTGATCTCCTCGGCGCAGGCGCGCGCAGCCCCACGAGACGACGCCGCGCGCCGCGAGCTGGTCCCGCAAGGCTCCCGGAGCGCCGCCGTTCCTCACCTCGATGGCGATGCGATCGTGCGGCCAAGCGAGGATGTCCGGGATCATCGCGCGCTGGGCACAGGGCCAGCCGGACGGCTCCGGCAGCCCGGATCGCGACCAGAGATGGGCCTTCTCGTCCGGCTCCAGGCTGAGGACGTAGCCGTGATCGAGCCCCGCCGCCTCCCCGATGATGGCCAGGACCTCCTCGATGCGCGAGGTGGCTTCCTCAGGCTGAGCGGCGAGGAACCGGTTGCAGGCCTGCGCGATCGCGTGCTGGAACTGCACCATCCGCGTGAGGTTGCGTGCGCCGGCGCGGACCTGGAGCGCGAGCAGCGCGAGCAGGGCGAGGGCGGCGAGCGAGAGGGCGAGGCGGTCGCGAATCGCCAGGGCCTGGCGGGCAGCGCGACCGGCGAGGTGGGCGGCGATCAGCGCGTCCCTCTGCGACTCGCTCGACGCCGTCGGCAAAGCGCGGCCGAGAGCGTCGACGCTGGGCAGAAGCTCCACCAGCGCGCGTCCGTGGCGGCGCACGCTCTCGATCTCCCTGTCGCCGCCGGAGAGGTCCTGGTTGGGCAGGACCAGCTGCCGCATCCGTCGACGGAAGGCATGGAGGCGCGGCCGCGTCGGACCGCGCGCCAGGGCGCCCGCTTCGCTCGGCAGCACCTCCAGGAGCGGAACGAGGCGTGGATCGAGGCTGGTCATCCGCTCGCCCAGCGCGTCGAAATAGGCGAGAGCCGCCTGGACCGGTGCATTGTCGGCCCGGAAGCGCTCGGCCGCCTGGATCTCGTCCGCGACGGCGACCGCGACGGCCCGCAGCTCGCGTGTCCCGTGCGGCCGCGCGGCTTCCACCGCGGCGAGCGATGCTCTCAGGGACATGATCCGCATCGTGAGCAGCCCGTCGCCGCGCACCAGCCCGCCGCGCGCCCGGAGCACCTCGTAGTGCAGCTGGGCCTCCGCGAGCCCGACGGCGTCGATGCTTCGACGGACCTCGATATCGACGTCCGCGGGGACCTCGATCCCGCTCACCATCAGCCATGTCAGGGTGACGGCCAGGACGGAGCCGCCGAAGGCCGCGCGGCCGGCCCATGCCCCACGATCACCGGCCATCCACGCCGCGCGGCGGTGGCGCCGCTCGGAAGTGGCGCGGCCGGATCCGTCCGGCCGCCGCGCGTGCATCCCGAGGATCACCGGGTCGCGATCCTGCCGCCGCAAGGCCGGCGCAGCCCCCGCCCCGGGTCGCGGGCCATCCTCCGGCACACGGCGATGCGAGATCCATCGCCAACCTCCTCGACGCCGCGCGTCGAGGTTTGCCGCTGACCGGTTGCAGGCGGGTACGAGGGTCGGGAGATGTCGCGCAGCCTGCGCCGAACCATGACTGGCTCCGGGGCGTCGGGAACGGCCGGCAGGATGCCGACCCCGATCGCGGCCTCATCGGTGTCCCCGAACGCCGCCACGATGCGGTACTTCTATAGATCGAGAATGTCATGAGCGTCCATCGAGCGAGAGTTACAGATGAAACATTCCCATCATCATTCGGTAATACGCGGCTTCTACCCAGCATCTTGTGATGGATCAACCCGGGTATTCTGACGGTGACGAATGCGTTCTTGATGGCATACTCTGGCTCATTGACGAGGTCGGTGCGCGCGTTCGTGACGGGCGAGGCCGATCGGATCGGCCCGGGGCGGAACGCCGTCCCGGTCGGGCGCTCCGGCCGGCCATCGTCCCCTCGTCCTGGCCCCACCGCGGCGGGGCTCGATCACGCCGGATCGAGCCGATGCGGGATGAGCCGATGCGGGATGAGCCGATGACGGTGCGTGGCCGCGCGCGGCTGCTCTCGGCGTTCGCCGCCGCCGTCGCTCCAGCCTGGGCCGATGCAGCCGGACCTCGGGCAGCCGGATCTCGGGAAGCCGGACTTCGGGAAGCCGGACCTGGGGCGACTGGATCCGGGGCGGCCCGATCGTCCCGGGGCTTGCGCGTCGCGCACGGGATCTATCTGTCGGACGCGGTGGCCTTCTCGCTGCAGCCGGACGGCACCTATCGGATCGAGGAACTCGGCGGGAGCCGGTTCGCCCGGGGCCGCTACACGGTCGGATCGGATCTCCTCACTTTCGTGGTCGGCCAGGGCGATGTCGGGCGCACGCGGTTCCCCCTGAAATGCCGTGTCGCTGGCATGTATGGCGGCTTTCGTGTCGGCGCCGGGCAGCCGGCGTGCAGGGCCTTCGAAGGGCTCTCCTTCAGGAGAGCGAATTGACGAATTTCGACGATACGAGCCGCTTCGGGAGCCATTCCGGGAGAGTGTCGAGGACGGTGCCTGCGGCGGCGTCCCGGCGGAGCGCGAAGAGGGGTTCGGCGAAGAACGCCCCCGCTCCGGTCCCTGCGGACCCCGCGGCGCCTGCGGACGAGGATTCCCCTGTCGCGGCCTTGCCGCGGGGCACGATGCTGTTCGAGTACAGGATCGATGCGGTTCTCGGGTCCGGCGGCTTCGGCATCACCTACCTCGCCCACGACACGCTGCTGGACGAGCCGGTGGCCATCAAGGAGTTCTTCCCAAGCTTCACGGCGGTGCGGAGCAGCGACCAATCGGCCCGGGCCCGCTCCAGCCGCGATGCGGCGGCGTTCGAGCAGGGCGTCGAGTCCTTTCTCGAAGAGGCGCGGATCATCGCGCGCTTCCGGCAGCCCAACATCATGCAGGTGCGCCGCTACTTCGAGGCGCACGGCACCGGCTACATGGTGCTGGAATTCGTGCACGGCCAATCTCTCGAGGCGGCGCTCGCCGGGGGGGCAATGCCGGAGCCGGCCGTTCACCGGATGCTCTCGGGCATCCTGGACGGATTGTCCGTGCTGCACGAGCAGGCGATCCTGCACCGTGACCTCAAGCCCCGGAACGTCATCCTGCGGCCGAACGGGAGCCCGGTTCTCATCGATTTCGGGGCCGCCCGCGACTTCGATCTCCGGCACGGCGCCACCGTCACGCAGATCGTCTCACCGAACTACTCCGCGCCGGAGCAGTACGGGGTCGGCGGTCAGCAGGGTCCATGGTCGGATTTCTACGGGCTCGGCGCGATCCTGTACCGCGCGGTGACCGGCACGGTTCCGATCGATTCCCTGCGACGGCTCAGAACGGATACGCTCGAGCCCGCGAGCCGCGTGGCGGAAGGCCGCTACGCTCCTGCCCTGCTGAGCCTTGTCGACGCGCTTCTGGCCATCGAACCGGACCGGCGCCCCAACTCGGTCGACGCGATCCGGACCATGCTGGAGCCGTCCCCGCAATGGCCCGCCCCCGCGGCTCAGGCCGGGAGGGTCGACGGACCCGCGCGCAGCCGGATTGCGGACCGTGGGACCGGCGCCCGTGCGGCGTCAGGCAGGCGATCCGCGGTGCTGGGCCTCGCGGCTCTGGCCGTCGCCCTGGCCGGCGGGTCCGGCCTCTGGCTGCTGACCCGCCCGGCCGACCTGCCGGAGGAGGTCGCGCAGGACGCCCGGAGGAGCGAGGAGATCGGGCCCCGTCGGCCCGAGGGCCGGCAGGCGAGCAGCCCGATGCCGGACGCCAGCCCGGCGACGCCGTCGGCGACCGGCCGGCGCGAGGCGGCAC
>JAEWKL010000132.1 GCA_023386115.1 Pseudomonadota bacterium | reverse complement strand
GCCCTCACGGGCCGGCCCTTCGAAGACGGCGGCGCAACAGACGCTTACTCGCCCGCCATCATCTCCGGCGAGAAATGCCCGCACCAATCCTGGGCCGACACCACCGGCCACAGGCCGTGCCCCTGCGGCTCCGGCTGGCTCACCGGCGGGTTGAAGCGGCACAAGCCTTCCTCACCCTGCGCGGCGGCCCCGTTCAGCTTGTGGTCGTCGTAGTAGCGGCAGCTGCGGCAGTTCGCGGACGGGGTCGTCGCCATGCGGCATCTCCTTGCGAATTAGAAGAACTCCAATCAGTCGGACAACGAGGGGGCGGGGCGGCCGGTTCCCAAGGCCGCCCGATGCGGCTTTCGACCACGGGACACACGCGCCTTCTGCCTTGAACAAATCAGGAACGACCGCCAGGTTGCGGGGATGGACGATGCCCTGAAGAAGAAGCTCACGATCCTCGCCGACGCGGCGAAGTACGACGCCTCCTGCGCCTCGTCGGGGGCGCCGAAGCGCAAGGCGGAAGGAGGCGGGCTCGGCTCGACCACGGGTGCCGGCATCTGCCACGCCTACACGCCGGACGGGCGCTGCGTCTCCCTGCTGAAGATCCTGCTCACCAATTACTGCCTGTTCGATTGCGCCTATTGCGTCAACCGGCGCTCCTCGAACGTCCGCCGGGCCAGGTTCTCGGTCGACGAAGTCGTGACGCTGACGATCGAGTTCTACAAGCGCAACTACATCGAGGGACTGTTTCTCTCCTCCGGCATCATCCGCTCGCCCGACCACACGATGGAGCAGCTGATCCGGGTGGCCAAGACCTTGCGCCAGCGGCATGGTTTTCGCGGCTACATCCACCTGAAGACGATCCCCGAGGCGAGC
Source organism: Pseudomonadota bacterium (assembly GCA_023386115.1). GTDB lineage: Bacteria > Pseudomonadota > Alphaproteobacteria > Rhizobiales > Beijerinckiaceae > Methylobacterium. Next base: position 2,287 of record JAEWKL010000132.1, on the reverse strand, counting down.
CCGTGGCTGATCGAGCAGGCGGGGCTCTATGCCGACCGGCTCTCGATCAACCTGGAGCTGCCGACGGAGGCGAGCCTGGAGCGGCTGGCGCCGGAGAAGGACGGCGCCGCGATCCAGACCGCGATGGGCCAGATGGGCGAGCGCATCCTGCAGGCCAAGGAGGAGAAGCGCCGCTTCGCCCCCGCCGGCCAGTCGACCCAGGTGATCGTCGGGGCCGATGCCAGCACCGACGAATCGCTGATCCGCACCAGCGCCCGCCTGTACGACCATTACGGCTTGAAGCGGATCTACTACTCGGCCTTCAGCCCGATTCCGGATGCCGCCTCGATCCTGCCGAGCCAATCCCCGCCGCTCCAGCGCGAGCACCGGCTGTACCAGGCCGACTGGCTGATGCGGTACTATGCCTTCTCGCCCGACGACGTGGCGGGGGTGACCGAATCCGGCATGCTCGCCCTCGACGTCGACCCCAAGCTCGCCTGGGCCCTGCGCAACCGCGACCGCTTCCCCGTCGACGTCAACCGGGCCGACCGGGAGATGCTCCTGCGGGTGCCGGGCCTCGGCGTGCGGGCGGTGGACAAGATCGTGGCGGCGCGGCGCCATGCGAGCTTGCGCCTCGACGACGTCGCCCGCCTGACCTCCGGCCTCAAGCGCGCCCGGCCGTTCCTGGTCGCGGCCGATTACGCGCCGACGCGCCTCACCGACCGGCTCGACCTGCGCACGCGCCTCGCCGAGCCGCCACGCCAGCTGAGCCTGTTCTAGATGTGCACCCGCATGATCCGGCTCCGGCCCGGTGCCGACTTCGACGGCTTCCGCGCAGCGATCCGGCACCTCGTCGCGGCGGGGGTGAGGCCTGAGGCGGTGACCTGGGTCGAGGGTGACTCGGGCTCGCTGTTTCCCGACGATGCACCGGTTTCGAAGGATGGCGAAGGCGGCCCGGCCCTGGCCCTGCCGCGGGCGGTGGCGGCGCTCGTGCCGCCCGTGATCATGCATCGTGACACGGAGCGCTACGGCCTGCTCCACCGGCTGATCTGGCGGGTGGCGCAGGGCGAGCGGCATCTGGCCGAGGTCGCGAGCGACCCGCTGGTCCATCGCCTGGCCCTGATGCGCAAGGCGGTGGCGCGCGACCTGCACAAGATGCACGCCTTCCTGCGCTTTCGCCGCGCTCGCGTGGGGGAGGGCGGACGCGAACGTTTCGCCGCCTGGTTCGAGCCCGACCACCACATCCTGGCGGAGGCCGCGCCGTTCTTTTCCGCACGCTTCCCGTCCTTCGACTGGTCGATCCTGACTCCGGACGGCTCGGCCCATTGGGACGGCCGGGCCTTGCGGTTCGGGCCGCCCGGGCGGCGCGAGGACGTGCCGGACGAGGATGCCTTCGAGGCCGGCTGGACCGAGTATTATTCGAGCACCTTCAACCCCGCCCGCACCAACCTGGCGGCGATGCGGGCCGAGATGCCGAAGAAGTACTGGCACAACCTGCCCGAGACGGCGGCGATCCCCGGCCTGGTGCGGGAGGCCGGACGCCGGGTCGGGGAGATGATCGCGCGTGCGCCGGAGGCGCCGGTCAAGCGCGTGCCCGCCCGGGCCCTCGCCGCGATGGCGGCACAGGAGCCGGCGGACCTCGATGCGCTGAACGCGGTGATCCGCGGGTCCGAGCCGCTGGTGCCGGGCGCGACGCAGGCCGTCCTCGGCGAGGGCCCGCTCGGCGCGGCGATCGCCTTCGTCGGCGAGCAGCCGGGCGACCAGGAGGATCTTCAGGGTCGGCCCTTCGTCGGCCCGGCCGGTCGGCTTCTGTCGCAAGCCCTGCGCGAGGCGGGCATCGACCGCGAGCAGGCGTACCTTACCAATGCGGTCAAGCACTTCAAGTTCGAGCTGCGGGGCAAGCGACGCATCCACCAGAAGCCGACCGCCGGCGAGGTGGCGCATTACCGCTGGTGGCTCGAGCGCGAGCTCGCCTTCGTGGCGCCGCGCCTGGTGGTGGCGCTCGGCGCCACCGCGGTTCTGGCGCTCACCGGCCGGCAGGTGCCGATCACCCGCGCCCGCGGCCCGGCGGCGTTCGGGGAGAAGCCGTATGCGGGCTTCGTCACCGTCCATCCCTCCTATCTGCTGCGCCTGCCGGACGAGGCGCGGGGCGAGGCCTATGCGGGCTTCGTCGCGGATCTGCGGCGGGCATCGACCCTGGCGCAGGAGCCGGCTGTCCGCCGCGGCATGGCGGACTAATACCGCCGCGCCTTCGAACGGATTCGTTCGAAGACGCCGGCTAAGCCCGAACGGGCGTGGGGGGGGGGGG
>JAEWKL010000112.1 GCA_023386115.1 Pseudomonadota bacterium | reverse complement strand
CCTCATCGTCGCCCCGGTCCGCGCCCTCACCCCCGCCGCCCTCGAGGCGGTCGGCCTCGATCCGGCGCAGATCCGGGGGATCTGGGAGGGACGGGCCGAGACCGTGGCCACCCCCGGCCCGTTCGGGGCCGAGGGCGTCGTGACCCTCGACCGCCTGCGCCGCAACCTGCCGATGCGCTGCGCCCTGCCGACCCTCACCACGCCCCTGCGCACGGCCGCCGCGGCCCAGGCCCCGCCTTCTCCACAAGCCCCGACCCTCGCATCAACCCCGGTGCAGTCCGCCTCGCCCGCCCCCGCGCCCCTCCCCGCCGGGGCGCCTGCCGACAGCGAGGCGGACCTCTTCGCGCGCTGGGACGAGTCGGCGCGGGGCTTCGGCGTCGTCCCGGCGGTGCTCGCCAATCTTTGGACCGGCCTGATCCAACGAGCGGCGGAGACCCGCGACCTCGCGCTTCGTCTCGCCGGCGGGCCGGCAGCGGAGGCGGTGCCGCTCAATCCCCGGGCCTCGCTGATCATCGCGCAAGGGGCGGGAGGGCGGCTCGCGGACGGCACCGTGCTGGTGACCGCGCCGAATGCCTCGATGCTCAAGGCCTCGGTCTCCTGCCTCGTCGATCCGGTGGTGTGGACCGGCCTCGTCGGCCAGGCCGCTTTCCTCGACGCCTCGGACGGCGGCCTCAGCACCGTGCAGCCCAAGCGCATCGGGCTGATCGAGACGCAGGCGCGGGGCCTCGCGAACCTGCGCCTCGTCTCGGCCGCCTGGCTCTCCCTCAATCCCGGTGCCTACGTGGCGATGACGCTGGTCATGGCGCTCTGCCTCGGGCTCGCGACGACGAGCCTGGTGCGCCAGCTCGGCCGGAGGAACCGATGAACCGCCGGTCCCGCCCTCTCCTCGCTTGTGCCGCGTCCCTGCTCCTGACGACGGTGGCCGGATGGGCGCAAGCGCCGCAGGCCGTTCCAGCGCCGCAGGTGCCGCAGTCCGTTCAGGCGCCGCAGGCCGTTCCAGCGCCCGACGGCGCGCAGGGCCAGTTCGCGCAAGGACAGGACGCAACCGCCGTGCCCCCCGCCTTCGCCGTGCCGAGCCTCCCCCAGGTCAATCCGGGCGATATGCCGGGCCGCGCATCCGGGCCGGCGCTGGCTGGCAGCCTCGGGGACGATCCGGGCTGGCGCACCTACCGGGCCCGGTTCGTGACCGAGAAGGGCCGGATCATCGACACCGCCAACGGCTTCATCAGCCACAGCGAGGGCCAGGGCTACGGCATGCTGCTGGCGGTGGCGGCCAACGACCGGCCCACCTTCGAGCGGATCTGGGGCTGGACGCGCGCCAACCTGCTGGTGCGCTCCGACGAGTTGCTGGCCTGGCGCTGGGCGCCGGACCACCGCCCCGCGGTCGCCGACATGAACAATGCCACCGACGGCGACATCCTGGTCGCCTGGGCCCTGACCGAGGCGGCGGAGGCCTGGGGCGAGCCGTCCTACCGGACGGCGGCGCGGCGCATCGCCGTCGAGTTCGGCCGCAAGACGATCCTGTTCCGCGCCGCGCCCGGACCCCTGGTGCTGCCGGCGGTCGCCGGCTTTTCCGCCCGCGACCGGGCCGACGGGCCGCTGGTCAACCTGTCCTACTGGGTCTTCCCGGCTTTCCAGCGCTTGAGCATCGTCGCGCCCGAATACGACTGGGCCTCGGTGATCCGCAGCGGCATCGAGGTGTTGCGCCGCTCGCGCTTCGGCCCGAGCGGCCTGCCGACCGAGTGGATCTCCGCCAAGGACGAGGCCTTACGCCCCGCTGACGGTTTCCCGCCGCTCTTCTCCTACAACGCCATCCGCATCCCGCTCTACCTCGCCTGGGCGGGCGTCGGCCGGCCGGAGGATTACGCCCCGTTCCGGACCCTGTGGGGCGGGATCGACCGCGAGCGCCTGCCGATCGTCGATACCCGCGACGGCCGCCCGGTCGAGTGGCTGACCGAGCCGGGCTACACCGCGCTGCCGGCCCTCGTCGCCTGTGCACAGGACGGCACGCCCTTCCCGGAAGGCTTGCGCAGCGTGCAGGACGGGCAGAACTACTACCCGACGACGCTCCACCTCCTCGCCCTGGTCGCGGCTCGGATGCGCACCCCGTCATGCCTCAGATCGTGAGCCGCACCCTGCCCTCTGCCGCGACCCTCCTCGCCGCCGCGGTGATGTGGTCGGCCGCAGGCCCCGTCCTCGCCCAGGCACCCGAGACCGCGGTTCCGCGGGTCGTCTACGGCGCCGGCGTGCGGGCGCCGGCCATCATGGTCGACCCCGAGACCTCCCGCACCCCCGGCATGGTCGACGAGAGCGCCCTGCGCTACTACGCCTCGCAGAAGCAGACCGCCCGGATGAAGGCGGAGATCGCCCGCCTGAAGCGGCTCTATCCGGGCTGGACCGAGCCGCCGGACCTCGACAGCCTGCAGCCGAGCCCGCCCGAGGAGGCGCCGCTCTGGGACCTGTTCACCGCCGGCCGCCTCCAGGACCTGCGGGCCGCGATCAACGCACGCCGCTCCGTCGAGCCGTCCTGGCAGCCCTCCGAGGAGCTGGGGCGCAAGCTGCGCCGGGCCGAGTTCCGCTCGAGCATCGCGGCGGCGGCGGGCAAGAACCCGGAGGAGGTCGTCGCGCTCTACCGCGCCGATCCGAGCGCCCTCGACCCCGCCGATGTCGAGAGCATCTGGGCCATCGCCGACGACCTCGCCGCCACGGGGGCGACCGAGGACGCGTTCAACCTCTACAAGTCGGTGCTGGACGGCAACGCCGATACCGGCGCGCGCCTCGCCACGATCCAGAAGGCGATGGCCCACATCAAGATGGAGCAGGCCGAGCGCCTGATCGCCTTGGGCCGCCAGGACTCGTCCGGGTTGTCCGAGTTCGAGCCGATCCGCATCGACATCACCCGGGCGCGGATCGCCGCCTTCCTGCACGACGAGCCGGCCCAGACCCCGACGCTCCCTGAGCTCAGCGCCTTCCAGGCCTATGCCCGCAAGACCGCCGAGCCGAGCCAGACCGGGCTGCTCGGCTGGTACGCCTACAAGCGGCGCCAGTTCCGCGAGGCGCTGGAATGGTTCAAGCTGGCGATCGCGCGGGGCGGCGACGCCATGGTGGCGCACGGCCTCGCCCATACCCTGCGCGAGCTCAACATGATGCGCGAGGCCGAGGAGGTTGCCTATGCTTGGCGCGACCGCTTCGTCGGCAACGAGCTCCTGTTCATCGACCTCCTGGAGCGCAAGCTGACGCTGGCGAGCCCGCCCTATATCGAGCCGGTCCGGATCGAGCGCTACGCCCGCGTCGTCAACGCCACCGCCTCCGGCGAGGGCGCGCAGGGTCTCGCCTGGTACGCTTACAATTCCTGCCAGTTCGACGCCGCCCTCGAATGGTTCCAGCGCGCGGTCGCCTGGATGCCGAGCGAGAGCACGGTGTTCGGCTACGCCCTGACCCTGCAGCGCCTGAGGCGCCAGCGCCCCACTCTCGAGGTGGTCAACCGCTACGACGGACTCTTCCCGAAGGTGGTGGACCTCCTGTTCCGCGAGAGCCAGGGTGGCCCGCCGCTCCCCTGCGCCGTGCAGGTCGCGACCGCGTCCGCCGGCCGGGCCGCGCCTGCGGCGGCGAACAACCCGCGACCCGAACTGCCGCCTTCCTACGGC
>JAEWKL010000099.1 GCA_023386115.1 Pseudomonadota bacterium | reverse complement strand
GGGTGAGCCCGAGCCGGGCGACCTCGCCGACCACCGCCGCGAGGCCGCGATGGCGCAACCCCTCCTCCATGGTGGGCAGGATCTCGGCCTCGCGCCGCGTCTCGGCATAGAGCACCCGGTCGGGATGGAGGCCGACCGCGGCGAGGCCGGGGGCGAACAGGTCGCGGCTCGCCAGGCACCACAGGACCGGGCCGGGGAGGCGAGCGAGGATCGCGGCGGTGAACAGGGCCGCGAGCGCCCCCTCCCCGTCCACGGGTCCGGCCGCCAGCACCTCGTGCACCGCGCCGAGGCGCAGGCCCCCGCCCGGCAGATGCGCATCCAGGTCTGCCACACCGAACGGAAGGACCGGCCGGACCGCCCCATCGGGCGCCAGCCCACCGATCCGCTCGCGCAACGCCGCGAGCTGCCGCTCTCGCTCGGCCTGCCGCATCTCATGCCCATCACCGACCGAAACAACAACTCGTTCTTGTTTTGTTCGGTTTCGTGGGAGTGTCAATCGGGGCTGTGGACGGAGGGGGCGTCAGAGCCTGCTGAAACCGAGCCCCTGTTGACGGCAGCGGGGATAGCTGCACCGGCGCCGGCCGGAAAGCCCGGTGCGCCAAGCGGTTCGCCCCGAGGCGCGGCGCGGCCTGCGCACGGGCACAGCCGTTGGACAACGCCGCCCAAGCCGCCAGGAGCGCCGCTGAGCTGGATTCGAGGCCGGCAGGTGCCGTACAACTGTCCTGGGGCGCGACGGGCCTCCACGGGCTTCCTGATGAAGAATCCGGCGATCCCGGCGCGACGGGTGTCGGTGCAGCATCCGGAGGCGCGATTTGGCGCCGTCCGGGGGTGGCACGAGGCCGTGCGGAGTGCGCTGAGTGGCCTACGCCGGGCCATCCGCGATTCACACAGCTTTCCAAGCTGTTAATCGGGGGCCTTCGCCGAGTAACCTACGGGCCCACGCCGAGTCGCCTTCGCCGGACCGGCGATTCCGCGCAGACCTGCCTACGGTCCTGCGCCGAGTTGCCTGCGCGGACGCGCAGACCTGCCTACGCGAAGGGGGGCTAACTCCTTGCACTCATTCGGAAATTCGCGACCCCATATAATACCCATATAGCTCTACGGATTCAGACTCGGAATCTAGATTCTGAATCTCTCATAAAAAGGCTTTTGGGGATCAGGAGTTAGGGGTTCTCAAGGCCCGATCGCCGAGTTTCGGCCATCGCGGGGATCGGCCTGAGGGGAGCCTGGCACCCTCGGGTTTCAGCCAAGCGGGACGATCTCCCCTCCCCCACTCCGTCCCGAGTCCTGGCGACCGATCCCCGAGGCGGGGTTTCGCGGGGCCCGAGTCCTCGTCCGACAAAGCCCAGCACAGCCGGACTCGTTTCCCCGTGGAAGAGTCGAGGCGAGGCTTGAGATCGTGGAACCGACTCGCCTGTACGAGAGCTGATGATTCGGCGTCCCGATCTGGGACTCTTGCTCGACTCCCACGGTGCTGTCGGAACCCGGAAATACTTTGCCACGACTCGCGGCTTCCATCGTCCAGAGGGTTACCGGTGGACTGCCCGGCCGCGGAGAAGCGTAGGCAATTCGGCGTGAGATCGGTCACGTTCCGTAGGCAGGTCTGCGCGGCCGAGAGGCTGGAAAAACCGCGGAATCTCAAAGGCAAGGTGCTGGATTCAGGGGGCCGTTCGGGTGCGTGGGCGCGTAGGCGACTCAGCGTGTCCGGAGGCGGCCCGGGCGGTGGCGGAGCGTAGGCAACTCAGCGCAGGGAGAATACGCGGGTCAGATGGCCGAAATGGGCCTTGAAGGAATTCGAATTTCGATCTGTGCGCTGGAAAAGCTGATATACTATATGAAATATCAATATAAACACATTTGCCAATGAGTCATCTCATTAGCCTGCAAAATTGCAAGAAAAATTGCAGTATACACTCTCCCGTGTGGGAGAGAGATGGGGTGAAGGTGTGACGCTTCGGTGTAAATCTCTTAGCATCGTGCTGGCAGCGGGACGGCCAGAGCGGCAGCAGGCATCGTCTCCACCCTCGCACGATCTTTCGTCGCCCCTACCCCCTCTCCCACACCTTGCCGCGGTCCCAGGCAGGCCTGGCCTCGTCTGGAGAGGAGGTTTCGCACCATATTGCATTCATTGAGTTTGATTTTTTTTTCGGGATTGTACTTCTTCGACTCAACCTCATCTGAGCGGCGACAGGGGGCATAGCCGGGCCTTGGACATTTAAGTGTCTCTCACGAAACTCGCGGTCACCGTCGCCGCTCGCCGTGGTGGCGTCAGCGCAGCGGGAGTTTCGCGAGGTGCACCAAGCCATGGCCATGGCACGCCTCCGGCATCGGAGGCACACGCGGATCCCGAGCGCGCAGTGCGACTGAAATTAAGAAAACAATCCTATATCGGGCCGTAACAAGACACGCGGGCCCGTGAGTCCACGCAGCGCCCTGCCACCCATCCCCTCCCCGCGTAGGGAAGTCGGCGGAATCAAGCCCTTGCCCGGGCTCGCTTATTCGCCAGCGCCGCCTTGGGGGGCACCAGAAGGTCCTTCGGATCGGAGGGCAACAGCTGCATCCCTCCATCATCGAGGGTCAGGCGCAGGCGGGGAAACACTTCGGTGAGATGGGCGACGTCCTTGCGGAATTCCTGGCGGAAGGAGCGGATCGAGCCGTTCTCGCTGCCGAATTGCTTGTAGAGGTTGTCCCAGGTCAGGCGCAAAGGCCGCTCCAGGCGCGAGAGCCGGTAGCCGACCCAGAACAGCAGGTCGAGCTTGCGCGCCGAGCCGGCGAAGGCGCGGGCGGCGCGGATGTCGACCGGCAGGGCGTGCTGGATCAGGTTGTCGTAGAACTCGCGGTGGAAGGTGATGGTGGAGGACCAGAGCAGGCCCTGGTCCGGATGGTTGTGCAGCGGCAGCCACACATCCATCTGCCGGAACGGCGGCACGTTGAGGGTCGAGGCGCGGGTGCCGTCCCACAGGCCGATCTGCATCGAGCAGGCGGCGAGCCGGTTGAGCTGCTCCTTGAACTGCTTGAGCGTGCCGCGCTCGCCGCCGGTGACCGGAAAGCCCATGTCGCGGATGAAGCCCGACATGCTCTGCGCCACCTCGACCTTGGGGCTGCGCTGGCGCACTGCCTCGGTGCAGAGATGCAGCAGGAGAAGGCGCGCCTTGGGGCCATAGGGCAGCCCCTGCATTTCCATCTCGCCGGTGGTCGGGTTGATCAGCCGGCCGGCATTGATGGCGAGCGTGTTGCGGCCGTATTCCCGCGAGACGTTGGTGACGCCCTTCGGCTCGCGATACGGCAGGCCGCAGAGCGCCAGCACCGAGTGGATGTGCTGGATGTTCTCCGGCGCCGCCGGCTCGTTCTCGATCACCTCGCGCACCATGTCGCGACGGCGGGCGTTCCGGGGCAGCCGGGCGCGTTCCGCCGCGGCCTCGGCCTTCAGCACCACCAGCTTGTCGCGTGCCTCGGCCTCCGCGTCACGCTTGGCCTGGCTGGCGCGCACGAAGGCGAGCGTCGCCTTGTAGGCGACGCTGCCGCGCGCCTTCTCGACGATCTCGATCAGGTCGGCGTCGCGCACGCCCTCGACCGGCTCGAGGGCGGATTGCGGCGGGGTCGTCGTCTCCACCAAGAGGGCTCCGCACGGGGACGCGACTCCTTGCGGGCACGCGTCGTGACTGTTGTCTGACGGAGTCCTAACGCGCGAAACCCGAATCGGCCGAGTCGAGTCCGGCCGATTCCCGAAGCAGAGCGACAGATTCCTGTGAATCTCTGTGCTTAACCGGCGAGTCTTCGCCCTGCCGGCTCGATCGTGGATCGAACCTTAATCGGTCTCGTCGCGCGTTTTCGACTCGGTGAAGCTGGCGTAGAGCTGTGGAAGACTCTGGATCAGGTAGGCGGCGAAGTCCGGCTCGAGGGTGTCGTCGACGGTGAGCTGGGTGCCCTGGCGGCCGCGCTCGATCCGCACCACCGGTCGGCCGCCGAGATTGGTCCAGACAGCCGGCGTCGGGCCCGGCCGCGGCGCCGGTGCGGTGAGGCCGGAGAGCAGCCGGGCGAAGCGGTCGTCGGAGGGCAACTCCGGAAAATCCGGGGCAGCCAGGATGCGGGTTACCAATTCCCCTGCCCCGTCCCGCGCCAGGGCCTCGACGAGCGCCGTCCAGCGCGGCCGCCCGGCCTTCGGCGCTGGGCCGATTGCTGCCACGACTGCCGCGGGCACCGCCCGGCCGATGCCGATCAGGCGCGAGAGCTGGGTCTTCTCGACCGCGAGCGCCGCCATGATGGTGGCACGGTCGAAGCCGCGATCCTCGAGCGCGATCGCGAACAGGGCTCGCTCGATGTAGCTGAGATCGGCCCGGGCCGAGTTCTCCTGCCCCTGCGCGACGACGAGATCCTCGTCCGAAAGCGCCTTGACCACCGCCCGCACCGGCCGGCCGAGTTCCAGGGCCGCCCGCAAGCGGCGATGGCCGTAGGCCACCTGGTAGCGGCCCTCGGCGCTCGGATGCGGTCGCACCAGGATCGGCACCTGCTGGCCCCGTTCGCGGATCAGCGCGACGAAGGCGGCGTGCTCCTGCGGATCGCCGGTGAGGCGATCCTGCACGAAGGAGCTGTCGACCAGGGTCGGATCGAGCTCGACCACCCGGTCGCCGGAGGCCACCATGGCGCGGGCTTCCGCCGCCGCGCTGGCGATGCGCCCGAGGCTGCGGCCCATGGCGCCGACGGCGCCGGAGCGCACCAGGGGGCGCGGCGCCTCAGGGGGTGTTTCCGCCGGTTCGGCCGGATTGCCAGCTGGCAACTCGGGCGCCGTCCCGCGGTCGGCGGAACGGGCGCCGAGGGCGGCGCGGAGGGCATCCTTGCGCTTCATGCCGGAACGCGTCCCCAGGCGCGGTGCATCAGGCCTTCGATCTCGCCGTTGACCCCGTCGAGGGCCTCGATCGCCCGGTCATAGGTGGCACGGGTGAAGCTCTCGCGACCGATCTCGTAGAGGGTCTGCTTCGACAGGCCGGCATCCGAGATCGCGGTCGATTTCAGCATCAGATGGGTCAGCACCCGCTCGCGGAACAGCGAGCGCATGAAGCCGACCATCTGGGTCTGCGGCGCGTCTGAGGGTTCGTAGCGGGTCACGACGTAGCGCAGGAAGTCGTAATCGAGATCGGCGCCGGCCTCCTGCACCACGCCGAGCAGGTCGGACGCCATGAGCAGGAACTGGCACATCGACATCACGTCGAGCATCTGCGGGTGCACCGTCACCAGCATCGCGGTGGCGGCGCAGAGCGCGCCGAGGGTCAGGAAGCCGAGCTGCGGCGGGCAATCGAGGATCATCACGTCGTAATCGTCGGCGACGCTCCCCAGGGCCGTCGCGATGCGGCCGAAGAACGGCTCGGCGTTCCGATCGGCCAGCACCCGCGGGGTGTCGTGCTCGAACTCCATCAGCTCGAGATTGCCGGGCACCAGGTCGAGGCCCGGGAAGTAGGTCTTGCGCACCACCTCAGCGAGAGGGCGCTGCTCGTCGTCATGACGGATCGCGGCGTAGAGGGTCTGGTTGGGCCCGACGTCGAATTCCGGCTGGTAGCCGTGGAGCGCCGTCAGCGAGGCCTGCGGATCGAGGTCGACGGCGAGCACCCGGTAGCCTCGCAGGGCGAGGTATTGGGCGAGGTGGGCCGCCGTGGTGGTCTTGCCCGAGCCGCCCTTGAAGTTCACCACCGCGAGCACCTGGCAATGCTCGTCGCCGGTGCGGTGGGGCACGTAGCCCTTCGCCTTCGGGCCGTCGTCGAGGAGCCGGCGCAACTCGTTGATCTGGCCGAGCGTGTAGGAGCGCCGGCCGCCGGGGCCGATCTCCGGCTGCGGGCCCTTGCTGGCCAGCGAGAGCTGGCGCAGGTAACCGTCCGCCACCCCGATCAACTTCGCCGCCTCGCCGGAGGAGAACGAGCGCAGGAGCTTGTGCGAGGCCGGCGGGAAGAGCGTACGCCGCAGCGCATTCAGCTCGTTCGACAAAGCGCCGCCGTCATCGGCGATGATTCGGGTGATCGACGGACGGTCGGAGGCTGCGGCTCTCGCCTGCTCCTGCGGCTGATCAGGCATTTACGGTTCCTGGACGTATCGCGGAAGAAATCCGTAAGAAAATGCCAGCGTGGCCGTAACGACGCAAACGATTTTTGGTTAAGGGCCGTTAACCTTGCGAGAGAGGTTGCCACCTGGCAACCTGCGAACGGATCGGAACAGGACCGCGATCCCGCCGGCGGTTGCCAGATGGCAACCAGTGCTGCCGCGCCGCACATGCGTGAGCGACACTCACGCAAGAGTGCAATCTTCTCGATATTCGCGCGCTGACCGACCGCGTAAGAGCCGGGGAGGGGATGCGACGGGGATGAGGCCATGGCGATCCTGAAGACTGAAGCGGAACTGGAACGGGTCTACGGCGCCTTCGGCACCGTCGGCGAGGCCTCGACCGTGAAGGTCACCGACCACGTCACGCCGCATTACCGCCGCTTCATCGAGGCGGCGCCCTTCGCCGCCCTGGCAACCAGCGGCCCGGAGGGGCTCGATTGCTCGCCGCGAGGCGACCGCCCGGGCTTCGTGCGCGTCGCCGATCCACGCACGCTGCTCCTGCCCGATCGGCGCGGCAACAACCGGATCGACAGCCTGCGCAACGTCGTCCGCGACCCGCGGGTCGGGCTGATGTTCCTGATCCCCGGCCTCGGCAATGCGCTCCGGGTCAACGGGCGGGCGATGATCGAGGACGATGCGGAGCTGTGCGCCTCCTTCGCCGTCGACGGCAAGGCGCCGCGCACCGTGATGGTGATCCGGGTGGGCGAGGTCTATTTCCAATGCGCCCGGGCGCTGATCCGCTCCGGCTTGTGGCGGGCCGAGGCTCAAGTCGATCCAACGGCCATGCCGAGCCCCGGCCAGATCCTGGCCGAGTTGAGCGAGGGTCGCGTCGGCGGCGAGACCTACGACGCCGCCTGGGCCGAGCGGGCGAAGCAGACGATGTGGTGACGGGTCCGGCGGCCGAGTGGCCGCTCAGGTCGCCAGGCAGGCCGCGCCCGCCGCGATCGCCAGGCAGGAGGCGACCCGCTGCGTCGTCAGCCGCTCCTTCAGGAAAATCCGGCCGATCACGGCGGCGTAGACCACGCTGGTCTCGCGCAGGGCCGAGACCACCCCCATCGCACCGAACTGCATCGCCGCGATGACGATACCGTAGGCGAGGATCGAGACCACGCCGCCGGCGAGCGCGAGGGCGGTTTCGCGCCGGGTATAGGCTGGAGGCCTGCCGCGCATCGCCAGAAAGATCGGCGGCATCGTCAGGCTCCACAGCAGGAACATCGAATTGGCATAGGCCACGCTGTCGCCCGAGAGCCGGACCCCGATCCCATCCACGACCGTGTAGGCGCCGATCAGCACCCCCGTGGTGAGCGCCGCGGGCAGCACCTCGGCCCGGACCGTCCGGCCCTGCAAAGCCAGCGAGACGATCCCGCCGGAGACGAGCGCGATGCCGAGCGCCGAGACGAGGGTGATGGCCTCGTGCGCGAAGAGCATCGCGCCCAAGGCGACCAGGACCGGAGAGGAGCCGCGGGAGATCGGGTAGGTCTGTCCGAGGTCGCCGATGCGGTAGGTCCGCACCAGAGACAGGTTGTAGCCGGTATGGATGAGCGCGGAGGCGATCACGTAGGGCCAGCTCGCCGCGTTCGGCCAGGGCAGGACACAGGCCGCGAGTCCGGTGACGGTGCTGACCGCGATCATCATCAAGGTCATCGACCACAGCCGGTCGCTGCCGCCGCGCAGGACGGCGTTCCAGCCGGCATGCAGGATCGCGGCGCCGGTCACGGAGGCGAAGATGAGGGGCGTCACGCGGCGGCCTCGGCGCCGCGCCAGCGGATCGGGAGAGGGACGGAAGCGAACACAGGTTTCACGCTCTTGAAGGTCGGTACGCGTGAGGGTGGCTCTTGCGGGCAGGCCCGACAAACCATTTGTTCAGGCGCGATCGGACAGGAAAACTCACGCGAATGCGGCGCGCTCTGCCTCCCCTGAACGCTCTTCGCGCCTTCGAGGCCGCCGCCCGCCTCGGCAGCTTCAAGGCCGCGGCCGATGAGCTCGGGGTCACGCACGGCGCGGTCAGCCAGCAGGTGCGCGCGCTGGAGGATTGGCTGCGGGCGAGCCTGTTCGAGCGGCACAACCGGCGCGTCCTGCTCACGCCGGCGGCCCGCGCCTATCTGGCGGAGATCGGCCCGGCCCTCGACCGGATCGCCTCCGCGACGGCGCAATACGGCCACGAGGCGGGTGTGGTGCTGCGGGTCAATGCGCCGTCGACCTTCGCCCTGCGCTGGCTGGTGCCGCGGCTCGCGCGCTTCCGGGCGCAGCATCCCGCTATCCGTGTCCGGCTCGAGACCTCGAACCAGCCCCTGGAGGCCCTGGCCGACCCGGGCGACGTGGTCATCCGCGGCGGGCCCGATGCCTTCTACGGCATCACGGCGCGGGTCTTTCTCTCCGAGCAGCGGCTGCCGGTCTGCAGTCCCGGCCTGCTCGACCGGACGCCGTTGCGCAAGCCCGCGGATTTGCGCCACCATACGCTGCTGCATAGCGCGAGCCTGCCGCGGCTCTGGGACGATTGGCTGGCCGCGTCCGGCGTCCCCGGGTTGGAGCCGGAGGCGGCGCTGACCCTCGACCACTTCTACCTCACGCTCCAGGCTGCCCTCGACGGCATCGGCCTCGCCATGGGCCCGACGGCGTTGATCGCCGACGACCTGGCGCAGGGCCGCCTCGTCACGCCGTTCGCGGGACCCCGCCTTCCGGCCCGGAGCTACTGCACCTATGTGCGGGAGGGCCGGGACTCGGCCGAGCCGGTCGCCGCCTTCCTGGCCTGGATCGAAGGGGAGGGGGCCGGTGAGGGCCCGTTGCCGCAGGGCTAGAGCATTGTCCGACGAAGCGGACCCCGGTTCGTCGAAGAAAATGCGACAAAATCAAAGACCTGGAGCACCATCCGATCGCCACGCGATCGGATGGTGCTCCAGGGACCCGGTGGCCAGGGCGGGGGCAGCGCACCTACATGACTCCGCATGGAAAAGACCTTCACCGCCCACCGTGAGGACCGGCCCGGCGCCTCATGGCTCGCGCGTTTCCGGGACGGACGGGACGAGGCCGCGCGGTGGTATCTCGGGGATGGGGCGTCCGACCAGCCGTCATCCGCCGAGTGCCGGGCCGCCCTCACACACCACATGCCCGAACTCGTTCCGCATTACGACGAGCTGTGCGGGATGGTCGGCGACGACGACCTCGCCCACCGCATCCTCAGCCATTACCGGCCGGCCGCGCATCGGCAGGGATGCAGCCAGGCGGTGTGGCTCGGCGAGGAGGGCCCGGCCCTCATTCGCAACTACGATTATCCCCTGTCCTCGATCACCGGCCGCATCGAGCTGACCGCGTGGGGAGGGCGGCGGGTGATCGGGATGGTGCAGCGGCCCTGGGGCGGCTGCCTCGACGGGATGAACGAGGACGGGCTGGTGGCGAGCTGCACCCTCGGCGGCATCGCCCGCCGGGGCGAGGGCTTCGCCATCATCCAGATGCTGCGCTACGTGCTGGAGACCTGCGGCTCGGTCCGCGAGGCGATGGCCGCGCTCTGCCGCCTCCCGGCCGTGCAGCTCCACAACGTCACCGTGCTCGACCGGACGGGCGACCACGCCACAATCTTCCTCGGGCCCCGGCGCGAGCCGGCGCTGACGCGGCAGCGAACCTGCACCAACCACCAGGAGCGGATCCTGCCCGC
This sequence comes from Pseudomonadota bacterium, assembly GCA_023386115.1. Classification (GTDB taxonomy): domain Bacteria; phylum Pseudomonadota; class Alphaproteobacteria; order Rhizobiales; family Beijerinckiaceae; genus Methylobacterium. The sequence goes on along the minus strand of JAEWKL010000099.1, from coordinate 2,116 downwards.
TTCCCGCTCCGCCCTCCGCCAGCGGGTGCTGGACGAGGCCCTGGCCGATCCCGCCACGAGCCTCGCGACGCTGGCGGCGCGCTTCTTCGCGCCGCCGCTCTACTCGCGCAAGCTCAGCTTCACCACGGCCTACACGGCCGTGTACCGGCCGGCTTCGGGCCGGGTCGATTACCTCTGGCCCGGCCACAGCTGGAGCCAGAGCTTCGACCGGTTCGAGGAGGGCGCCTACACGCACGATTACGGCGAGCTGGAATCGTGATCCGTCGAGCCTCTTCGCACGATCACCCCTGATCCCCCATCCGCGCCACCTGCGGCAGCACCTGCTCGGGCGGACCCGAGGCCACGATCCTGCCGCCCTCCAGCACGTGCACCGTCTCGGCCCCGGCGAGGCTGGTGAGGCGGTGGGCGATCATGATCAGGGTGCGTGTGCCGGCGAGGCCCTGCACCGCCCGCATCACCACGCCCTCGGTCTCGCCGTCGAGGGCGGAGGTCGCCTCGTCGAACACGATCACGTCGGGGTCGTGGTACAGCGCCCGGGCGATGCCGATGCGCTGGCGCTGGCCGCCGGAGAGCCGGGCGCCGCGCTCGCCGACGCGGGTGGCGTAAGCATCCGGCAGGGCGGTGACGAAGTCGTGCGCGCCGGCAAGCCGGGCCGCCTGCTCCACCGCGCCTACGTCGATCGCGTCGAGCCCGAAGGCGATGTTCTCGGCGACCGTGCCGTCGATCAGAAAGATGTCCTGCGGCACGTAGCCGATGCGGTTCTGCCAGGCCGGCAGGGTGGCGGCATCCAGCGTCACGCCGTCGACCGCGATGCGGCCGGCGGTGGGGGTGAGGAAGCCGAGGATCAGGCCGACCAGGGTCGACTTGCCCGAGCCGGTGCGGCCGACGAGGCCGATCGTGGCATGCGCCGGAATCGTGAGGTCGATGTCCGAGAGCGCCGGACGGCCGGGCTCGTAGTCGAACCCGACATGCTCCAGGCGGATGGCCTTCCGGAACGGGAGGCGCTCGGGGCTGCGGGGGCTTGATGCGCGCTCGCCGTCGAGCCCCTCGACCACGAGCCGCACCGCCGGCAGGGTGAAGCGCAGAAGCGCGAGCGCGTTGAACACGTTCTGGAAGGCCGGCAGCATCCGGTAGCCCGCGAAGGCGAACAGGCCGAGGAGCGGCAGGATGCCGGCGGTGTCGAGCCCCTGCGAGAGCGCGAACAGCACCACCACGATGACGCCGCCGAAGGCCAGGGCCTCGATGACGAAGCGCGGCAACTGCCCGGTGAGCAGGCTCTCGGCGCTGGCTTGCGCATAGGCGCGGGCCGGCGCCTCGAACCGGCGCGCGAAGGCTTCCGCGCGGCCGTAGAGCTTCAGCTCGGTGAGGCCGCCGAGGGTCTCGTGCACCACCCGGAACCGGGCCTCGTTGCCGGCCACGGCGCGGGCGCCGATGCGCGCGAGACGCGCCCGCACCACCAGGAAGATGCCGACATAGAGCCCGCCGAAGCCGGCGCCGAGGATCAGCGCCAGACGCGGCGAGACGACGAGCAGGAAGACGATCACGGCCAGCGCCGAGGTTGCCCGCGAGGCGATGACGGTGGCGGGTGTCAGCACGCCGACGACGAGGCGGTCGGTCTCGCTCAGGATCGTCTTGGCGAGCGCGGCGCTGTTGGCGGTGGTGAAGAACAGCCGCTCGCGGTCGATGGTGCGAAACAAGAGCCGGCGGGCGAAGCCGTAGCCGACGCTGTGGCTGAAGCGCAGCTGAGCGTAGGTGAGGCCGGCATTGACGCAGGAGGTGGTCAGGATGGCGAGCAGGGCCGCGAGACCCACCACGATCAGGAAGGTGCGGTCGTCGGAGAGCCCGAGCCCGTCGCGGATCGCCGCCAGCGCCGGGACCCGCGCCGCGGCGCCCGGATCGCCGACCAGCGTCAGGAACGGCACCACCGAGGCGACGCCGACGACCTCGAGCAGGGCCGCGAGGGCGAGCCCGACCCCGATCAGCCCGGCGCGGCGGCGCTCGCGCGGGGTCATGGCGCGGAGGATGTCGATCAGGGCGCGCATCGTGAACTCATGGGGAATCCGGGCTCATGAGGGAGGTGGAATCAGGGAGGGGAGGGGGGGGGGGGGGGGCGCGG
>JAEWKL010000072.1 GCA_023386115.1 Pseudomonadota bacterium | reverse complement strand
GTCCTGCTCCGTGCGGCGCGTGGCTTCGATGGTGCCTGTCACCGCCCCTCGATCGCCCGCCGCCACTGCCGCAGCGTACGGCGGCGCTTGATCTGGTCGAGGGAGGTCAGCAGCTCCGGCCCGACGGGGATCGGCCTCAGGGCGGTGGAACCGGTCACTGGATCGTCGGGCGCGCGGGCGTCCGGGCGGGCGGGGGTGACCGAGCGGGCGGCGAGCCGCACCTGGCCTTCCCGGGAGAGCAGGTAATCCAGGAAGAGCCGGGCCGCGGCCTTGTGCCGGGCCGCCTTCGGGATGAAGGCGATGCGCGAGGTGACGAGCGTGTAGTCGCCGGGCAGCAGCACCCCGAGGGCCGGGTCCTGCTTGGCCCGCTCGCGCGCATAGGAGCCGAGCACGTCGTAGGCGAGGAGCGCCTCGCCGGCCGAGACCCGGTCGAGCATCGTGGCGGTGGCGGTGTAGAGCTTCACGCCGACCTGGCCCAGCGCCCGGACCGCGTCCCAGGTCCGCGGCGTCACTTCCAGGTTCTGCGTCAGGAACAGGAAGCCGACGCCGCTGCGCTCAGGGTCGTAGGTCGCGACCTTGCCCTGCCACGCCTCGGGATGCCGGGTCAGACTCTGGACGAACTCGGCGTGGCTGCGCGGCACCCGCGCCTCCGGCAGCAGGTTCCGGTTGTACGCGATGGCGACCGGCTCGGCGGTGATGCCGTAGGCCTCGTTGCGCCATGCCGCCCAGGCCGGCCACCCTTCGGTCTCGCGCGAGACGTGGCGCTCGGCGTAGCCGTCGTTCACCAGCTTGATCTGGAGGTCCATGGCCGAACTCCAGAGGATGTCCGCCGTGCCTCCGTTCGATGCGGCCTCGGCCAGGAACTCGTCGTAGAGCCGCGACGACGTCATCTTGGCGTAGGAGACCGCGACGCCCGGATGGAGCTCCCGGAAGCCCGCGAGCAGGGCCGAGGCTTCCGCCTCGTCAGTGGTCGCGCGGACCACCACCGTACCCTCCCGCACGGCCTCGGCGCGGCCTTCGGCCTGCGCGTCGACGGGCGCGTCGACCTGGGCTCGGGCGGGGCCGAGCAGGAGGGCGAGGCTCACCCATGCGGCCGTCAGGGTCCTCACTCTCCCCAATCCCTGCCTGTCCCCTGGTTCTCGGTGCCCGAATGGTCTCGGTGCACCAAGGTTTTCGGTGCACCAACGGTCTCGGTGATCCGAGGTTTTCGGTTGCCTGCGGCGATCGCCGCGGCGAGGATCGCAGGCTACAGGCTCGCGCGGCGATTTCCTACGTGGGGAGGCGATCTCGCCGCCGCCCGGACGCGCGGGGGCGCGACGAGCCTGGGGAGGGGACGGGCGGGATGCGGGTGCTCGTCGTGGAGGATGACGCGGCCTTGGCCCGGGGCCTCGTGGCGTCGCTCCGGATCGCCGGGCTCGCAGTCGATCACGAGCCGGACGGCGCGGTCGCGGCCCGGGTCGCCCTGTCGGAGCCCTACAGCGTGATCGTGCTCGATATCGGCTTGCCGGGCCTGTCCGGGTTCGAGGTGCTGCGGCGCATCCGGGCGGCGAGCGCCGTCCCTGTCCTGATCCTGACGGCCCGCGACGCCATGACCGATCGGGTGCAGGGGCTCGATCTCGGGGCCGACGATTATCTGCTCAAGCCCTTCGCGCCGCCCGAGTTCGAGGCGCGGGTGCGCGCGCTGATCCGGCGCGGCCAGGGCCTGCGCAGTCCCGTCCTGCAATGCGGGGCGCTCGTCCTCGACCGCTCGTCGGGGACCGTGACGCTCCACGGCGCGGTCCTGGCCCTGCGGCGGCGCGAGCTCGCCGTGCTGGACGTGCTGATGGCAAAGGCCGGGCAGGTGGTGTCGAAGGAGCAGCTGTCGGGCGAGGTGTTCGGCTTCGACGACGCCGTGGCGCCGAACGCCCTCGAACTCTATGTCGCGCGCCTGCGCAAGAAGCTGCAGCCGAACGGGCCGGAGATCCGCACGATCCGCGGCCTCGGCTACCTCCTCGACGCCCGATGAGACGCCGCCCGCCTTCGTTGCGGCGCGGGCTGCTGATGCGGATGCTCCTGCCCGCCGCTTCCCTCGCCCTGGTGCTGGGCCTCGGCGGCGCCCTCGTCATCCGGGACGTGGTCGAGACGACGCATGACCGCCTCCTCGACGGCTCGGTCCTCGCCATCGCCGAGCGCCTGGCGCTCGACGAGGACAACGAGGTGACGGTGGACCTGCCGCGGGTGGCGCTCGGCATGCTGGAGAGCCAGTCGCAGGACCGGGTCTATTACAGTGTCAGCTACCGCGGTCAGCTCGTCACCGGTTACCGCGACCTGCCCCGCCCCGACGGGGAGATGGAGCCCGGGCCCACCCGGCACCGTGATGGGGTGATGCGAGGCGCGCCCGTGCGGATCGCCGCGCGGGCGCGGCCGGTCTACGGCAAGCCCGGCGCGGTGCTGGTGCAGGTGGCCGAGACCCGGGACGCGCGCCGCAGCCTGGAATGGCGGCTCCTCGGCGGGCTCGTCCTGCTCGAAACCGTCCTCCTGGCCCTCGTCGGGATCCTGACCTGGTACGGGATCGGTCGCGGCCTCGCGCCCCTCGACCGGCTGAGCGCCGAGATCGCAGGTCGCGCCGCTCCCGGCGCGGTGAGCCTGAAGCCTCTCGATGCCTCGCAGGTGCCGGTGGAAGCCCGGGCTCCGGTGCTCGCCTTCAACACCCTGCTGGAGCGGCTCGACGCGGTGATGGGGGCCGTGCGCCGCTTCACCGGCGACGCGTCGCACCAGATGCGCACGCCGCTCGCCGTCCTGCGCATGCATGTCGATCTCGCGCGCCGCCACGGCGCCGCCTCGGCGCCCGAGGTCCGCGCCGCCCTCGACGACATCGAGGGCGCGGCACGTCGCCTGGAGCACCTGCTCGCGCAGCTCCTGGCGCTCGCTCGCGCCGACGAGGATCCGGGCGCGCTCACCCTAACGGAACTCGATCTCGCCGGGCTGGCCGCGACGGTGCTGGCCGACCACGTCCCGCGGGCGCTCGCCACCGGAATCGAGGTCGAGTACGAGGGGCCGGACGGGCCCGTGATGGTGATGGGGCACCCGACCCTGGTGGGCGAGATCCTGGGCAACGTCATCGACAATGCGATCCGCTACGCCGGACACGGCGCCCGGGTGGTGGTGCGGGTGGCAGACGGGGCCGAGGGCGCTCATGCCGAGATCGAGGATGACGGGCCGGGCATCGCGCCGGAGCACCGCGAGAAGGTCTTTTCGCGATTTTATCGGATCGCCCGGAGCGGCGGACCGGAGGGCAGCGGCCTCGGCCTGTCCGTCGTCCGGGCCCTCGCCGACAGGATCGGTGCGGCCGTGACGCTTCACGATAGGGTAAGCGGTGGTCCGGGCGTGCGGGTCAGGATCGTGTTTCCACCGGCTTCGCCTCGATCGGCCGATCCTGCTGACGGTCGCCGAGAGCCTGTTTGAAATCCCTCGGCAGTCTTGACACACGCAGGGTCATTCCGGGTCAGCGGAGCACGGCATGACGCGGAAGGTTTGGATGCTGTGATACCCTCGCGCTTTCTCATCGACACGT
>JAEWKL010000071.1 GCA_023386115.1 Pseudomonadota bacterium | reverse complement strand
ACATGTCGCTGCCAAGGCGCGCGGGTGTTGAAGGCGCGAGGGTGCTACTTGTGCTGCCGGCGAGCCAGTGCGCTGTCGTCGCCCGAGGTCGTGGTCATCGGAGCGTCCAGGCCGCTGGTGTTCTGCTCGGCCCTGTCGGGCAGGGTCTGGTCGAAGTTGCGCCGGTTCGAGGCGTGGTCGTGGTATTGCTCGGTCTGGACGTGCTTGCTGTCGAGGCCCCGCGCCGCCCCGTGCTGGGACTTGTCGCGGTTGCTGAGCACCATGTTCTCCTCGAGGATGCCCTCGGGCAGCTCCGTCATCGCGCCGGTGCCGGAGCCCTTGCCCTGCGCCCCCGGACCCATGTTGTGCCTGTCGGCCTTGGCCATGTTCATCCTCCGATCGAGCCGGTCGCGGGAGAGGAGAGCGCTGGTCGCAGCGCCTCCTCCCACCTACTCCATAACAGTATGAACCGCATCGGTCGGGGCAAGCGGGGCCGCAGGAAATATTGCCGGGAACCTTTTGGCTGCAAAAGCGATGGGGCGGGAGATATCGTATCCGGCTGATCATGACCGGCGCCGATGTGATCCTGCACGCCTGGCCGGAACCTTCGCCGGCACAGATGCATCGTGCCGCCTTAGTCTTTCCGGCACGGAAACGCATCGCGCAGGGCGAGCAGCGCCAGAACGCCCGCCTTCTCGCGCAGGGCTGGCGGATGGGCGGTGCCGTAGGCCACCACCGCCCGGACGAGCTGAAGCCGGTTGCCGTCGGGCGGCAGGCAGGCACCGAGGATCGGCGGCTGATTGGCGGTGTCGGCGACGCCGGCGAGGTCTTGGACGGCGCCCATGAAGGCCCAGCACCCGACGGTCTCCGGATCCTGGCGGAATTCCACCTCGCCGCCGCGCACCTTGGCGCTGCGCAGAAGGCTCTTGCATTGCGTCACCAGCACCGAGCCCTCCGCGGCGTGGGCCGGCAACGCTCCTGACGCCAGGACCGCAGCCAGGGTCGCCGCCGAGACGAAGGCCGACGAGCGAAGGAGGGCGGAGCGGAGGATTCTGGGGAGCCGCAGGATCTCGCCGGAGCACGGCGCGTGGATGGGGAACCTGCCCGGACGGTTCGGGAACCTGCTCGAAATCGACATGCGGACACAACTCGACGCGGGAGGCCGCGTGGCTGCGGCCCGGCGCATCCTAGCAAGCGCGGCCGGATCCTGCGCCGCGCCGCCCGTCGTGAGTCACACCCTCGTTGCCGCAGGCCGGAGAGCGGGAAATCCCGGATGTGGTAAACCCGGGACCGTCAGCGCGCCGGATACACCACCCGGGCCAAGGCGGCCTCGACACGGGGGGTCGGAACCGTGGTGGCGGAGGCCTTCTGGTACTGCGCCATCATCCGGCGGGCGGCGTCCGCCGGCAGCGCGCCGATCGGTGCCGTCATCGCCAGCAGCTCCTTGCGGGTCTTGGCCGCCACCACCCCGGGACGGTTCACGTCCTGGAAGTCGGCCATCTTGTGCTTGTCGGAATCGGGATCGCCGCGAAACACCCGCGGGCCCTCGGGCATGATGACGATGTCGCCCGGCCGCAGGGTCGGATCGCGCAGGAGCGCGGTGCGGGCATCGAGGGACTTGAGCGGCGACACCGCGATCGCGAGGGGCTTCACTTCCTTCTGCGGCTTTACCTCGGCTTTCGGCAGGGCGACGTAGCGAGTGCGGCCACGCAATGCCTTCGCCTGGGTGGCGAGGCGGTTGCGCCGGCTCGCCCGCTGCCGGATCGGCGCATCGTATGATTGAACCGCGTAGGGCTGCACCGCATAGGGTTGCGCCGCCGGCGCCGAGGCTGCGGACGGCCCCCCGAACATCTGGCGGAGGAAGTCCAGCCCGTCATTCTCGGCCCGCGCCCCCGCACTCGAGGCGATCAGCAGGCATCCCGACGTCATCGCCAGGAGAACGGCGCGGAGCCGGGCAGCCGGCATGGTCTGGTGCAGCGGCATCGAGCCCCCCAGTGACTGTGGCGGTGATCTTGGGAAATCTGTATTGGTACCCGGCCGTTTAACCTCGACGGCAGCCTGCCAGTTCCGGGCTTTCGGACAAAGATGAACAATTTATGATCGCGCGGTGCCGGTCCCTCCCCGATCGGATGAAGCGAGGGCCGTGCAGAACCCGCGCCGGGCCCGGTGCGAGCGCTAAACCTCGCCATCTCTGATCCTTGTCTGAGCATCAATGTTCGAACACTGACCCCGAACCGGCGCGACGTGCGGAGAATCGATGACGCTACGGAAATCGACGATGCCGCGGCGGGGACGCCGTCGGATGCGACCGGTCCTCGCCTTGGCGTTCTCCTTGGCGTTCTCCCTGGCCCTCGCCCCCATCCTCGAAGGCGCCGCTTCTGCGCAGGCCCAGGGCTCCATTCCGGACAAGCGCGTGCCGCTGGAGCCGACGGCCTGGCCGTTCACGGCGATCGGACGGGTGAACGTGGTGCAGGGTCCCGCCCATCGCAGCCACTGCACCGGCACCCTCGTCGGACCGCGTCACGTGCTGACCGCCGCCCATTGCCTGTTCGACATCCGCCTCGATACCTGGGTCAAGCCGCACCAGGTCCACTTCGTCGCCGGCCAGGCCCGCGACCTGAATACTGGCACCGCCGAGATCGAGGCGTTCCACCTCGCGCCCGGCATCGACCTGCGGGCGGCCGCGCGGCCGGCTCGAGGATCGATCGCGCCGGACATGATCGGGCGGGACTGGGTCATCCTCACGCTGCGCCAGCCGCTTGCGCTGAAACCCGTGCCGTGGCGCGTGCTGCCGCATGCCGAGCTGCCGGAGAGCCGGCCGGGCGCCGTGGTGGCGCTGGCCGGCTACGCCGCCGACCGGCCCTACCTGCCGGTGATCCATCGCGGGTGCGCGGCCCGGATCGACGCCCCGGCGAACGGCATGCTCAGCGATGCGTGCGAGTCGATGTCGGGCGAGTCCGGCGCGCCGGTGCTGCTGCTCGACGCGGATGGCGGCGCGGCCCTGGTCGGGATCCACACCGCGGTCACGCAGGGCGTCCGGGTGGGGAGCGCCTATCGCTCGGCGAGCGGCGTCGGGGTCGCGGCCGGCAGCTTCGCCGGCGCGCTCGACGAGATGGTCAAGCCGTGAGCCGCCAGAACGCCACCTGCGTGTCGCCGTAGGACCGGCGCTCGAGTTCCGCGAATCCGTCCGGGGCGGCGAGGGCCGTGGAAGCCGCCTCTTCCACCACCGCGAGGGCATTGTCGCTCAGCCAGCCGCCCTCCCGGGCCGCGCTCAACGCCTTGGGAGCGAGGTCGCGGCCGTAGGGTGGATCGCAGAAGACGAGGCCGAATGGCTCGCCGGGCGGAGCCGCGCCGAGGCGGGTGGCATCGCGGCGAAACAGCCGCGTCACGCCGCCGAGCCCGAGGGTGTCGAGGTTGGTGCGGATCACGCCGCGGGCCTCCGCTCCCTCGTCGACGAGGAGCGCGAAGGCCGCGCCGCGGGAGATCGCCTCGCAGGCGAGTGCCCCGGTGCCGGCGAACAGGTCGAGGACGCGGGCGCCCGGGACCGGATCGTCATAGGCGTGGGCGAGCACGTTGAACAACGCCTCGCGCAGCCGGTCCGAGGTCGGCCGGATCGCATCGCTGCGCGGTCC
>JAEWKL010000040.1 GCA_023386115.1 Pseudomonadota bacterium | reverse complement strand
GTGTTGCGCAGGCGCGGCAGCGTCTCCAGCGCGGAATCCTGGATTACGCCGTCGCGACCGGCGGCGACCGTCCGGGGCAAGGCGGCGTCGAGGGGCGTGTCGCCGGTCGCCACACGGACGGGCTGTCCGTTGACGACGAGCGAGCAGCGGGGGCTCATGGCCGTCTCCGTGCGACTGATCGGGCAGTGTGATGGGAGGAGAGGAGTGCGCCAAGCGTCAGCGCGGCGCGAACAGCAGGCGCTCGACCAGGGAGGCCCAGCGGTCACGGTCGGCGCGCAGGTCCTCCTGCACATCGTCGCCTTCAGCCTGCTGGACCGTGAGCGCCGCGACCTGGGCGCGCAGTTCCGCCGCGGCCTCGCGCTCGGAGCGCAGCACGGCCTTCATCACCTTGTTCTCGGCCTCCAGATGGGCGACGAGATCGTCGATCCCCTCCATCTCCTCCTCGTCGGGCGGGGGCAGCCGGTAGGGCCGGGGGCCGAGCCAGCCGGGCGGGAGGAGCAGGCGCCGCACCAGATCGAAATCCGGGCCGGTCCGCCCGTTGAGGTCCTGGCCGCTCCGCTCCTTGAGATCCGGGCCGTCCCGCTCCTGGCCCGCGATGTCAAACGCCGCCTCGCCCATCGGTGCCTCTCCGCGCCTCGTGCCGGCCGACCGGACCGCGCCCTGCCGGGGCGCGCCGCATCCGATCACGGCCAGGCTGACGATGCTGTCGTCATGGTTAAGGAGCATTTAAGCGTCATCCTCGCATTCGCGTGATTGACCGAGGGGAGCCAGCGACACACTCTCGCCCCGCGACCCGGAGCGGACGCTGATTCGCCCGCCCCGGAACCCTTGGAGATCACGATGCTGGACGGACGACGGGTGCTGATCGTCGAGGACGAGGCGCTCGTCGCCCTGGAGCTGACCGAGATCGTCACCGGCTCGAACGCCCACGCCGTGGGCCCGGCCCGCACCAACCGCGAGGCTCTGGCGCTGATCGACCTGGAGGAGATCGATGTCGCGATCCTCGACCTCAACCTCGCGGACGGCGAGGCGACGCCCACGGCCGAGTGCCTGATCGGCAAGGGCGTGCCGGTCCTGATCTGCACCGGCGGCGTGCTGCCGCGCGCGATGCGGCTGATGTGGCCGGACCTGCCGATCCTGAGGAAACCCCTCAATCCCGACCGCCTGGTCGAGGCGCTGGGCGCGCTCTGCACCGAGCCGGTGGGCGAGAGCCGGGTCTAGCGGGCGCATCCGCGCGGGCGCCGGATCACCGGCCGCCTCCCTCGCCCGGGCCACCGAAGCCCTACTCACCCCACCGCAGAGCCGCCGCCGCCGCCAGCGTGCCGACCACGCCCGCCACGAGGCTGAGGGCGGCGAGGATCGCCAGCGGAGTCGTGAACGGGACCGTGCCACTGACGGCCGCATCCGCCGCCGAGACGCCGAAGATCAGGGTCGGCACCATCAGGGGCAGCACCACCACGGCGAGGATCAGGCCGCCGCGGCGGATCGAGGCGGTCAGCGCCGCGCCGACGGCCCCGATGAACGTCAAGGCGGGCGTGCCGACGAGGAGCGTCAGGCTGGTCGCCGCCATCCCGGCGGGGCTCAGGGCGACGAGGAGCCCGAACAGGGGGGTGGCGAGCGCCAGCGGCAGGCCCGTGGTGAGCCAGTGCGCCGCGACCTTGGCCAGCACCAGGAGTTCCAGGGGTGCGGGGGCGCCGGTGAGGAGGTCGAGGGAGCCATCCTCCTCGTCGGCCTGAAACAGGCGGTCGAGGCCGATCAGCGTCGCCAGCACGGCGGCGATCCACAGGATGCCGGGGCCGATCCGGGCGAGCAGGTTGAGGTCGGGCCCGAGGCCGAACGGCACCAGGGCGACGATCATCAGGAAGAACACCAGGGACAAGGCCCCGGAGCCGCCGATGCGGCCGGCGAGGCGCAGGTCGCGGGCGACCACGGCCAGGAAGGCGCGGACCATCAGAACGCCTCCGCGAAGGGGTCGGCCGCGACGTCGGACCGGGCGGTGCGGAACGCCTCGACCGGGAGGTCGCGGGCATTCTCGAGGCCGAGCGCCTGGTGGGTCGCCGCGATGACGAGGCCGCCCTCGGCCAGATGCTCCCGCATCAGCCCGGCGAGCGCCCCTTGCGAGGCCACGTCGAGGGCGGCGGTCGGCTCGTCGAGGAGCCAGAGCGGCCGGCGGCAGACGAGGAGGCGGGCCAGCGCCACCCGCCGGCGCTGCCCCGCCGACAGGTAGGCCACCGGCAGTCCCGCCGCATGGGCGAGGCCGAGGCGGGCGAGCGCGGTGCGCGGGTCGAGATCGGCCTCGCCGAGCAGGTCGCGAGCGAAGACGAGGTTCTCTTGCGCCGTGAGCGCCCCTTTGAGCCCATCGCGATGGCCGACGACGTGGAGGCATTCGGGGATGGAGCGCTCGCCCACCCCCTCGGCGACGAGCCGCCCGGCCTCCGGCCGCAGCCGCCCGGCGAGGATGGCGAGCAGCGACGATTTGCCGGCACCGTTGCGGCCGGTCACGGTCAGTGCCTCGCCGGCCTCCAGGGTGAAGGAGAGCCCGGCGAAGACGCGGCGGCCGGAGCGCCGGCAGGCGAGGTTCTCGGCGATCAGGCGCAAGGGCGGGTGTCCAAGGATGGGGATCTCCGGCAAGGGATCTCCGGTCGGAGGATCTCCGGGGGCGGGCAACGGCCGCGTTTACGCTATGCGCGCCCCGCCGAGAATGCGCGATTGCGCGGCCACCAGACCCGTAGCGGCCAGTTTCGAAGTGTTCTATACGCATCCCCGGCTGCGCCGCGCGACCTTCAGAGGCGTCCAAACCGTCCTTCGCGCATCCCAGTCCGGGCACCCCCGGGGCGGCGCGCGCACCGTCCGATTCCCGCCGGCAGGCGAGGGCGGGCGGCATACGGGTCTTCCCTGCGTCAGCCAGGGCCGAACCCGCTGCGCATCCGGCCGAACACTTCAGTGTGGCGCAGGTCCTGCCTGCGCCGTGTTCGACAACCCCTCGCGAGGACCACGCCGTGGCATCGATCGACAGCTTCAAGGCCCGCCAGACGCTCCAGGCCGGCGGGAAAACCTACACCATCTATTCCATTCCCGCGGCCGAGACGAACGGCCTGCCGGATGCGAGCCGCCTGCCCTTCTCGATGAAGGTGCTGCTCGAGAACCTGCTCCGCTACGAGGACGACCGGTCGGTCCGCAAGGCCGACATCGAGGCCGTAGTCGGCTGGCTGGAGAACCGCGGCAAGACCGAAGTCGAGATCGCCTTCCGCCCCTCGCGCGTGCTGATGCAGGACTTCACCGGCGTGCCGGCGGTGGTCGATCTCGCGGCGATGCGCGACGCCATGGTGGCGCTCGGCGGCGACCCGCAGAAGATCAATCCCCTCGTGCCGGTCGATCTCGTCATCGACCACTCGGTCATCGTCGACGAGTTCGGCACCCCGAAGGCGCTCGCCGACAACGTCGCGCTCGAATACGAGCGCAACGGCGAGCGTTACACCTTCCTGAAGTGGGGCCAGTCGGCCTTCGACAATTTCTCCGTCGTGCCCCCGGGCACCGGCATCTGCCACCAGGTCAACCTCGAGTACCTGTCGCAGACCGTCTGGACGAAGCCCTTCGAGGGCTCCGAGGTGGCTTACCCGGATTCGCTGGTCGGCACCGACTCGCACACCACGATGGTCAACGGCCTGGCCGTGCTCGGCTGGGGCGTCGGCGGCATCGAGGCCGAGGCCGCGATGCTCGGCCAGCCGCTGTCGATGCTGATCCCCGAGGTCGTCGGCTTCAAGCTGTCGGGCAAGCTGCCCGAGGGCACCACCGCCACGGATCTCGTGCTCACCGTCACCCAGATGCTGCGCAAGAAGGGCGTGGTCGGCAAGTTCGTGGAGTTCTACGGCCCCGGCCTCGACGACATGTCGGTTGCCGACCGCGCCACGATCTCCAACATGGCGCCGGAATACGGCGCGACCTGCGGCTTCTTCCCGGTCGACCAGAAGACCATCGACTTCCTGAAGGTCACCGGGCGCGCCGACGACCGCATCGCGCTCGTCGAGGCCTACGCCAAGGCGCAGGGCATGTGGCGCGACGCGAAGACCCCCGACCCGGTCTTCACCGACACGCTCGAGCTCGACATGGGCGACGTGAAGCCCTCGCTCGCCGGCCCGAAGCGTCCCCAGGACCGCGTGCTCCTCGACGGCGCCAAGCCCGGCTTCGCCCAGTCGATGGAGACGGAGTTCAAGAAGGCGGCGGACATCGCCAAGCGCTATCCGGTCGAGGGCGCCAACTTCGATATCGGCCACGGCGACGTGGTGATCGCGGCCATCACGAGCTGCACCAACACTTCGAACCCGAGCGTGATGATCGGTGCGGGCCTGCTGGCGCGCAACGCGGTCGCCAAGGGCCTGCGCTCGAAGCCGTGGGTGAAGACCTCGCTCGCCCCCGGTAGCCAAGTGGTGGCGGAGTACCTGGAGAAGGCCGGCCTCCAGTCGAGCCTCGACGCGCTCGGCTTCAACCTCGTCGGCTTCGGCTGCACCACCTGCATCGGCAATTCCGGCCCGCTGCCGGCGCCGATCTCGAAGGCGATCAACGACAACGACGTCGTCGCCGCCGCGGTGCTCTCGGGCAACCGCAACTTCGAGGGCCGGGTGAACCCCGACGTGCGGGCGAACTACCTCGCCTCGCCGCCGCTCGTCGTCGCCTACGCGCTCGCCGGCTCGATGCAGATCGACATCACCTCCGAGCCGCTCGGCACCGGCTCGGACGGCCAGCCCGTCTACCTGAAGGACATCTGGCCCTCGACCGCCGAGGTCCAGGAGTTCATCGAGGCCAACATCACCTCGGCCCTGTTCAAGTCGCGCTACGCCGACGTGTTCGGCGGCGACCAGAACTGGAAGAACGTCGAGGTCACCGAGGCCGAGACCTTCGCGTGGAACGGCGGCTCGACCTACGTCCAGAACCCGCCCTACTTCGTCGGGATGGAGAAGACCCCGAAGCCGGTGGAGGACGTGGTCAATGCCCGCATCCTCGGCCTGTTCCTCGACTCGATCACCACCGACCACATCTCCCCGGCCGGCAACATCCGGGCGGCTTCGCCGGCCGGCAAGTACCTGCAGGACCACCAGGTCCGGGTGCAGGACTTCAACCAGTACGGCACCCGCCGCGGCAACCACGAAGTCATGATGCGAGGCACCTTCGCCAACATCCGCATCAAGAACCAGATGGTGAAGGACGAGTCCGGCAACGTGGTCGAGGGCGGCTACACCCTCTACCAGCCGTCGGGCGAGCGGATGTTCATCTACGACGCGGCGATGCGCTACGAGCAGGAGGGCACCCCGTTGGTGGTGTTCGCCGGCAAGGAATACGGCACCGGCTCGTCGCGCGACTGGGCGGCGAAGGGTACGAAGCTCCTCGGCGTCCGCGCCGTGATCGCCGAGAGCTTCGAGCGCATCCACCGCTCGAACCTCGTCGGCATGGGCGTGGTGCCGCTGGTGTTCCAGGGCGATACCTCCTGGGCCTCGCTCGGCCTGAAGGGCGACGAGACCGTGACGATCGAGGGTCTGGCCGGCGAGCTGAAGCCGCGCCAGACGCTCACCGCCAAGATCACCTCGGCCGACGGCTCGGTGAAGGAGGTCCCGCTGACCTGCCGCATCGATACGCTCGACGAGCTGGAATACTTCCGCAACGGCGGCATCCTGCCCTACGTGCTGCGCCAGCTCGCCGCGTAAGGATTGGTCCTCTCCCCTCGGATGACGCCGGAGGGAGAGGTTCCGACGACCCGGGAGCCCGTGACAGGGTCCACGGGAACCGCCACCACGACGGGGGCCTTTCCGGCGGGAAGGGCCCCCGTCCTCTTCTCGGGAGACGCGCGATGAGCCCGGACGACAAGATCAACGGCCTGACCACGCTCTCGGCCCGCCACGGCGAGATGATCGCCCGGCTCTCCGAGGCGCAATCGGATGTCGCCGCCAAGCAGGTGGCGTTGCAGATGGCGGTGCGCTTCGTCGCCGGCATCCTGCGCGGGGTCGATTCCGAGCATTACCGCCATCAGCTCGGTGGCTTCCTCGCCATGCTGGAGGACGCGCTGACCCGCGAGGACCCGGATTCCGATCTCGCCCGGCGGGTGCTCGACACCGTCAAGGCGACCCTGGAGCCGGAGGACGAGGACGAGGATGCGTGAGCCCGCAGGCCTCGCGCGGTCACGGGCCGACCCGATCACGTGTGCGCGAGATGATGGCCGGCACCGAAGGGGCGAACCATAACAGCCGGGGCTCCCTCTCTTCCTGAGCCCGAGTCCCCGGAGATTCCATGACCATTCTCAGGACGATCGCGGCCGCCGGACTGACCGTCGCGGCGAGCGCCGTCGCCTTCGCCGCGCCGCAGGTCGAGCGCCTGCGCGGCACGATCGAGCGCGTCGAGGCCGACGCCGTCACCATCCGCACCCGTGCCGGCGCGACGGAGACGATCCGGCTCGGCGCCGGCACGCGGGTGGCACAGCTCGCGCCCGCGACTCTCGACCAGATCAAGGACGGCAGCTTCATCGGCACCGCCGCCAAGGCCGGGGCCAAGCCCGGCGATCCGCCCATCGCCCTCGAAGTGCTGATCTTCCCTGAGGCGATGCGCGGCGCCGGAGAGGGCCACTATCCATGGGACCGGCTGCCCGACGGCGCCGGCAGCGGCCCGGTCGAGACCAGCATGACCAACGGCACGGTCAAGGCCCCCGAGGTCGAGACCAGCATGACCAACGGCACCATCGCGGGCACCAGCGGCGGGAGCGGCGGCCGCACCCTCACCGTCTCGTACAAAGGCCAGAGCCTGGCCGTCGCCGTGCCGCCGGGCACGCCGATCGTGATGCTGGAGCCGGCCGACCGGGCGGTGCTGGTGCCGGGCGCCAAGGTCTTCGCCTCGGCGGTCCGGGACGGTGACCGGCTCGAAGCGCGCAACATCTCAGTCGGCAAGGACGGCCTGACGCCGCCGATGTAAGGCCTGCCGGATCGCTGCCTGCGGTCAGGCTTAACGTGGTCTTACTCCCGGACAGCGCGACGAGATCGGCAGCGGCCCCGAGTGGATCCCCTCGGGGCCGCCTTCGTTCCGGGTGTCTGCCTGAAAATCGGGCGCAACTGCCCCCCAGGAAGCGCGTTGTTCATCGCGAGCCGGCAGTCCGGCGCAAGATATTAGCCGCAAGTCATCGACCCGTGGGCGCCGATCCGCGCCGCAGACCCCACCCCTTGTTTCTTGACGGAGCCGGGACCCCTGTTCCCGTAATCGCGCCATGAAGTTGATCCCGAGCAATCACGCTGCGAGCTACGGCCAGACGCACTCGACCGCGTCGTCCCTCGCCGATGCGCTGCTGCTTGCCAAGCTCGGGCAGGACTTACGGTCCATGTACACCGACGTGACCGACGAGCCGGTACCGCAGGAACTCGACATGCTGATCGGCCGGCTGCACGCCGTGCTGGGGGATGAGGCGGAGCGGGCGAGCTAGATCCTGCCCTGACACCCTCTCTGCTCCCGGAGACGAAGGCGTAACTGTACCGCGGAAGCGACAAGTCCCAGAACGGTAACGCTCCGGCACGATCACGCCTTGAGTGCGGGCGCGAAACAGTGTGGGGTGCGCGTCCCGAGCCGTCAGCCCCCCAGCCTCATGCCCTCGCTCTCCCGCATCCGCCTCGCCCTTCCGCTCGCCCTCGCCCTCGCGGTGCTCGGCAGCGTGCCCGGCGCGGGGGCCGCCACGCCGCCCGCCCAGCCGAAGGAGGGGCCGGGAGGCCAGGCCTACGCCGCCGCCAGCGTGGTGAAGCGTGTTCTGGGCCGGGCCGGCGCGGTGACGCTCGCCTATTACGGCAACGGCGCAGCCCCGGCCGAGGGACGGCCGGTGGCGGTGATGCTGCATGCCTGGGGCGCGGTGAACCCGCAGGCCTACGGCGCCTGGATCGAGCATCTCGCGCGCTCCGGTTATCTCGTGCTGTTCCCGCGGTTCCAGGAGGTGGGGCGCACCCGGCCGGTGGATGCGAGCGGCACCGCCGCGACACTGGTCAAGGACGCCCTGGCGGAGCTCGCCGGCGACCAGGAGGCCAAGCCCGACCTGGGCCGGCTGGCGCTGATCGGCCACCTCGCCGGCGTGCCGCTGGCGGCGAACCTCGCGGCCCACGCCAAGGAGACTGGCCTGCCTGTGCCGCAGCTGATCTTCGGCGCCATGCCGGGTGGCATCGCCCGGGACGACAAGGCCCGGGGCATCGCCCTGCACGACCTCAACGAGATCGACCCCGCCACGCTGATCGTCACGGTGATCGGCGACCGGGACGCCCGCGCCGCCGACATCGCCGCCCGGCGCGTCATGCGGGAGGCGAGCGCCGTGCCGACCGACCACAAGCTGATGGTCCGCGCCCTGTCCGACGATCACGGCTTCCCGGCCCTCTCCGCCACCCTGGCGGCGCCCGCCGGCACCAATCCGGCCTATGACGTCGCGCAGCTGAAGCTGCCGACCCCCGACCCGAAGCAGAAGCCGGCACCGTTCAAGTGGTCGGCCGACATGACCCTCACCGGCGAGCAGACCGTCCTGGTCGGGCAGATCAACGGCGCCGGCACCGACAGCCTCGATTATCTCGCTTTCTGGAAGACCTTCGACATGGCGGCGGCTGCCGCCTTCTCGGGCCAGAGCGCCGCGAGCCTGAAGGGCAACCCGCGCTTCATCGACATGGAGCGCTGGAGCGACGGCTGGCCGGTGCGCCGTCTCAGCGTCGAGACCCCGCGCCCGCCGGCCCCGCCCAAGCCCTCGGCGGCGGGTGCTCCGGCGCCGGCAAAGCCTGGCGCCAAGCCGGCGGCGCCGGCAGGAAGGTAGCGACCGCAAGCCGGGGTCGGAACCGCAGACGAAAAACCCCCTCGCGATCCGGGAGCAGTGACCCCCTCTCATCTCCCTCTCTCGTTCGCTCTGTGTCGTTCCGGGACCGCGCAGCGGAGCCCGAACTGACGCGGAGGATCCGACCTTTGTCAGACGAGCCAGCAGAACGCTCGACGACAAGCAACACAGCAGGAGGACATCCATGAAGCTCTTCTACGCCAAGACCTCGCCCTTCGTCCGCAAGGTGCTCGTCGTCGCCCACGAGCTCGGGCTGTTCGAGCGTCTGGACCTGCTTCCGGCCGCGGCGCACCCGATCAACCGCGATGCGACCATCCGGGAGCAGAATCCGCTCGCGCAAGTGCCGACCCTGATCCTCGACGACGGCACGATGCTCGCCGACAGCCGGGTGATCTGCGAGTATCTCGACCATCTCGGGCAGGGTGGCTTCTTCCCGGCTCCCGGTCCGGCGCGCTGGGCTGCGCTCGCCGCCCAATCGACCGGCGACGGCCTGCTCGATGCGGCCCTGCTCTGCGTCTACGAAACCCGGGTGCGGCAGGAGAGCGAGCGCTCGCCGGCCTGGGTTGCCGGCCAGCGGGAGAAGATCGCCGATGCGCTGGCGCAGATCGAGGCGGCGGCGCCCGGCCTCGGTGAGCGGGTCGATATCGCCACCGTCACGTATGGCTGCGCCTTGGGCTACCTCGACCTGCGCCTGCCCGATCTCGGATGGCGCGGGCGCGCCCCGGCGGCGGCGGCCTGGTACGCGCGGTTCGGTGAGCGCCCGTCGATGCAGGCGACGCGGCCGGAATGAGAACCGGAGCCCGGTGATCTGGCGCGGCTCTTGCTGCGCCGGACGCCTCGCCCGCGGGTTTTCTCGCCCAAGATCGTCACTCCCGATGAACGACTTCGTCGCGCTCCTCCTCGCCGCCCTGACCTTCTGCCTCGGCTACTGGGCCGCCGGCCTCGCCGTGCGTCTCGCCGTGCGGCTCGATCTCGGCCATGCCCATCTCGGCGAGGGAAACCTCGCTCAAATCTGCCTCGCCCTCGCGGTCGCGGTCGCGGCCTGGCGCTACGCCAGGGGGACGGCATCTGCCCGGGCTTGACCCCGGGCACGGGCCATCATCCATGCGGGCGGTTCCTAGCCGCCCTGCTTCGCTGCCCGTTGCGCAGAGCCGGTCTTTGTCGCGAGTCTCCGTCGAGCACGGAGGCTCGGGCCATGTCGACACGCCTGCTAAAGAAGACCGCGATCGTGTTCGGTGCGGGCTCCGCCGGCACCGGCTGGGGCAACGGCAAGGCCGTGGCGGTGGCCTTCGCCCGGGAGGGCGCCCGGGTGATCTGCGTCGACCGCGGCCTCGCCGCCGCGGAGGAGACGGCGCAGATCATCGCCGAGGAAGGCAACGAGGCCGAGGCCCTCTGCGCCGACGTCACCGATTACGACGCGGTGGCGAAGGCGGTCGCCACCGGAGAGGCCCGGTTCGGCCGCATCGACATCCTGCACAACAATGTCGGCCTGCCGGAGGGGGGCGGCCCGGAGGATCTCGACGAGGAGACCTGGCGCCGGGCGATCGAGGTCAATGTCGGCGGCGTCTGGCGCACCTGCAAGGCGGTGCTGCCGGGAATGCGGGCGCGGCGGTCGGGCGCGGTGGTCAACATCTCGTCGGTCGCCTCCCGGCGCTGGACCGGCACCCCGGCCTTCGCCTACGCGGCCGCCAAGGCGGCGGTGAACCAGGCCACGATCTCGGTGGCGATGCAGTATGCCCGCGACGGCATCCGGGCGAACGCGATCCTGCCGGGGCTGCTCGACACCACGCTGGCCGACGAGTGCCGCGGCGCCGGCACCCCGGATGCGGGACGCGACCGACGGGTGCCGCTCGGCCGCCTCGGCGAGGCCTGGGACATCGCCCACGCGGCGGTCTTCCTGGCTTCCGACGAGGCCCGCTTCATCACCGGCGTGTGCCTGCCGGTCGATGGCGGTCAGAGCTGCAGCATGGTGGCCCTGGCCTGAACGGCCCGATCGGGACACGGCATGCCGGAAACAATGTGGCGGAAGCGTTACAGCTGAGGCCGAAGCGATCACTGCTGCCAAGCTCAGCTTTCCCGCCCGCGCGGCGACGGTTAGGCTGAACGGCATAACGGCGCGGCGGGTCCGGATGGGGCCGCTCTTGCGCCGGCCGGGAGCCGGCCTCCGAAAACCCTCGCGGGAGTGATCCTCGCGGGGTTTCCTGGGGTGCGGCTTCGCGCGATCCGGGAAAGCGACCGAATGCGGACGACAATCAAGGCTGCCTTGAACGCGCGGGCCGCCCGCCGCGTCGCGGCCGTGGCGACCTTGGCCGTGCTCGCGGGCTGCGCCACGCCGGTGCTGACCCAGACCGGCCTTCTGACGCGCTACGACCACCTGACGCCGAGCGAGGCCACCGCCACCAAGTCGCGGATCTTCATCGACAAGGCCGCGATGGCACGGGTGCGGACCGTCCGCATCATTCCCACCGCCTTCTCGGCGGCGGTGTCCGGTCCCGGCGTGACCGAGCAGGAGCGCCGGGTCGTCGCCAACGCGGCGGACCGGGCGCTCTGCTACGAGCTGTCGCTGCGCTACGACGTGGTCTCGTCCGGCCCGGCCGACCTGACCGTGCGGGCGAACATCACCCGCGCCGGCCTCACCAACGTGCCGGCCTCCGGCGTCGCCGTCGGCGCCTCGGCGGCGATCACGATCGCCGCGCAGGTCGGCGTCGGCTTCGCCGACACGGTCGGCAAGGTGCCGGTGCCGCGCCTGCCGATCGGGCTCGGCGACCTCACGGTCGAGGCCGAGGCCCTGGATGCCCGCCGCCAGCAGCGCGCCGCGATGGTGTGGGCCGGGGGCGCCAACTCCTTCACCAACCAGGCCCGCTTCTCGGCCGTCGCCGACATCTACGACCTCGCCGGCGATTTCGGCCAGGATTTCGGTTCGTATCTCGCCACCGGCGAGGACCCGTTCGAATCCGAGCTGACGATCCCGACCTACGAGCGCATCCGCGTGACGATGCTGGGCGAGATGCCGCGCGATCCCGATTGCCAGGCCTTCGGCCGAGCCCCGGGCGTCGATGGCATCATCGGCGATTCCCTCGGCCTGCCGCCGGACTGGACCGACAAGGGGCCGATGGCCGGGCGATAGCGAGGGCGGGGGATAGTGAGGGCGGGGCGGCTTCAGCGCAACGGCCGCCCCCGGGACGGCTCAGCCCCCTATCGGCTTGGCGGTCATGAGCCAGAGGATCGCCAGCATCGCCGCGAAGGCAGGCCAGCCGCAGGCGAACCAGATCCGGAACAGCCGGTCATAGGCCGGCGGCAGCGGCCGCCCCTCCGCCGCGGACGCCCGTGCCAGGTCGCGCATCCGCAACTGGATCGCCACCACCGGCAGCCAGAACAGGCCGACGACGCCATAGAGCGCGATCGCGGCCAGGAGCCAACCCTCGCCGAGCGGCCAGCCGAGGAGATGGGCAAGGGCGAGGCCGGTCAGCGGCTGTGCCACGGCGGCGGTCGCCGTGAACACGGCGTCGGCGATCACCACCGTGCCGGCGACATGCGCGACGAGGACAGGGTCGCGGGTGCGGTGCGCCACCAGCATGAAGAAGGCGATACCGGCGCCGGTGCCGAACAGCACCGTCGCGCCGATCACGTGCAGCCAGCGCAAGAGATCGATCCAGGGAACGAGATCGATCCAGGGAACGAGGGCGATCCACGCCATCGTTCAGCGCTCCGCGGCGAGCGCGAGGGCGACCAGCGCCAGGAGCGCGGCGGGCAGCGTCTTCACGTAGACGCCGAGGGGATCGGCCCAGAGGTCGGGAGCGAGCCCCGTCCCAGCCGCCAGATAGGCCATCGTGCCGCCGATCATCCCGAGCGCGGCGAGCGGCATCAGGCGCCGCACCAGCATCCCAGCCCCGAGAGCCAGATCGAGGAGGATGCCGGCCGCGACCGCGGCGCCGGCCCATCCGGGCGCAACGCCGCGCGCGGTCAGCACTGCCGCCGCGGCGTCGAACCGCGCGAGCCCGACGAGGCCCGAGACGAGCCAGAACACGGACAGACCACCGATGACGGCCGGCTTCAGGAGCCAGAGCCGGCCGAACCAGCGCTCCTGCACCGTGGAGGGGAGGCGGCGCAGGCTAGCGCGCAGCCCCGTCAAGGCCGGCCCGCCGGCCCGCCGCCAGGGCTCGGGGTTGCCGGTCACGCCCTCGACGACTTGGACGAGGGCGGTGCTGCGCAGGGGCGAGCGCCAGCCGAGCCGGCCGAGACCATCGCTGACAGCGACGACCGGCCGCACGAGGAACCGCGGCACGGCGAGGATCGGGGCCGGCGGATGCCCGAGCCAGGCCCGGAACGCCGCCGCCACGTCGCTCAGGGTATGCGGCTCGTCCTCGACGAGATCGTAGGCTGCTCGCGCCGGCACGCGCCCCTCGATGGCGAGGCGCACGGCCTCGGCCACATCCTCCACATGCACGGTCTGGATCGGCCCGGCGCCGCCGACCACGGGCAGCACCAGCGGCGCGGAGGCGAGCGCCCGCAGCAGGGCGGTTCCCCCATAGGCGGCGGGGGCCAGCACCAGGCCGGGGCGCAGGATGGTCCAGTCGAGATCGGCTTGCGCCAGGGCGGCATCGGCCGCGTCCTTGGTGCGCATGAAGGCGGTCCGCGCATCCGGGGCGGCGCCGACGGCGGAGACCTGGACGACCCGGCGGATCCGAGCCTCGGCGCAGGCCCGGAACAGGGCCCGCATGGCGATGTCCTGGACGGCGCGCACGTCGTCGCGCGGTCCGTCCTGCAGCACGCCGGCGCAGTTCACCACCGCATCGCAACCGGCGAGCAGCGGAAGCCACCCGATCGGCTCGCTCAAGGAGGCGATGTCACGGTCGATCCAGGTCGCCTCGGGGAAGCGGCGCCGCGCCGATCCGGTGTCGCGCCCGAGGGCGACCACGGCGTGACCGGCATCGAGCAGGCGCGCGAGCACGGCGGAGCCGATCAGGCCGTAGCCGCCGAGTACCAGGATCCTCATCGGGCAACGGCCTTCGCGTGGGGGCGTGCCGCCGATTCGCGCATCGATCGACGGCGACGCAAGGCCGACAGCGAAACGCGCTTGCCCAATGGTTACGCTCATGGGTGGGACGGCCCGCCTTCCGGCGGACCGTCCCACGGTCTCTCGGCTTAGAAATACGACTTCAGCGGGCCGCGCCGGCGCACGTCGAGCGTCGCGCAGTGGAACGAGCCGCCGAACGGGCCGTAGGACAGGAACGGTGTCGGGATCGGGTCGAAGCCCCAATCCTTGAGCGCCTTGATCAGCGTCGGCTGGCTCGCATCGACCACGATCTTCTTCTCGTCGATGGCGAGCACGTTGATCGAGGTCCAGGGAGAGCACATCGAGATCTTGCTCATGAAGCCCTCGACGGGGTCGGGGCGGGGCGCGATCAGCACGTCCCACTTCTTGAGCACCGCCGGCAGCTTCTCGACGTCGATGTAGTCGGGGTTGACCAGCACCTTGCCGGGAGCGAGCGGCATGAATGACGAATCGATGTGCATCGGCTGCGGGCAGCGGCTCTCGATCTCATGGATGCGGAAGCCCGGCCCGAGGTGGCGGCGCAGCCACTCGATCCCCATCAGGTTCGTCACGTTGGAGCGGGTGACGAACAGGTCGCGGCCGCAGCGCACGAAGTCGGCCGCGTCGAAGACCGGCTCGAACTCGTTGACGGTGAACTGCATCGGCTCGCCGGCCTTCAGGTTCGGCACCCGGTAGTCGTAGTTGTACAGATCGTCGGTGAGCTGGGGCCGCGGCGCCGAGGTCCAGCGCGCGCCGGCCCGGAAGTACTCCTTGAACAGCGAGCGGTAGGCGTCGCCCTCGAAGTAGCGCGAGCGCCAGCACATCGGGCTCTCGATGATCTCGTCGCCGATCACCAGGTACGGATCGCGCGGGCAGGCGACGCAGAACCCGCGCGACGACCAGCGCGGGGCGCGGAACTTCTTCGAGAAGTCGATCGAGTCCGGGCGGCGGATCTTCACGCCCTCGCCGGCCAGGATCTTGATGAAGCCGTCCAGCTCCTGTTGAGCCAGCTTCTTCATGAATTTCGGGTACTTCCAGCCCGAGGCGAGCCGGTAGAACGGCTGGGCGGCCCGCGGCAGGTTGAAGATGACCGTCAGGTGGTGGGTCGGGATCGTGGCGCCGTCGAGCGAGCCGACGATCACCTCCTCCAGCGGGTCCCACTCGTTCCAGGCCATGACCGGCGAATGCGGCGCCGGTGCCCGACCCGGGGCGTCATCCTGGAAGGCGGCCAGGTCGTGCGCGGCGGCATTGTCGAGCGCGCCGCGCTCGGCCTCGAAGGTCGTCTCCCGATCCATGCTGTTCATCCCCTCACGGCCGACACGAGCGGCCTTGCTTCGCGGTTCCGGTCCCCGCCGGCTGAAACGGGGCGGAGAGGAAGCTGCGCCATAACATAGGCTTGCGGCATTGCTTGGGCGCTTGCGCCGCGCCGGTGGAGCATGCCGGTTTCGCCGGCACTGTGTCCGGGCGGTGATAGACAGCGCCCGTCAAAGCTGCAACGTGCCGGGATGCAACGGCGCTGCTTTGTTTCGACTCCGTTGCCGGAATGGCGCGCCCTCGAGGCCGCTGCCGCTGCGACAGAAAGAGGGTCATGAAGCGACTGACGACACTGGGCCTGATCGCCGGCCTCTGCACCGTGATCGGCCTGTTCGTCTCCTCGGGGCCGGAGGCGGTCGCGGCGGCCCTGTGGGCGTCCGGCTGGGGTGCCCTGCTGGTCGTGGTGGCGCGTGTGGTCGCCGTCGCCTGGGCGGGTCTCGGCTGGTGGATGGTGTTTCCCCGCGGCGAGCGGCCGCTGCTGCGGGCTTGCGTCAGCGTGCGCTTCGTGCGCGAAGGCATCAACACGCTCCTGCCCGTGGCGCAGGTCGGTGGCGACCTGATCGGCGCCCGGCTGCTCGCGCGCCAGGATGTGCCGGGCGCGCTGTCGGGCGCCAGCACCCTCGTCGACCTGATGGTCCAGGCGCTGACCCAGTTCCTGTTCACGCTGGCCGGCCTCGGCATCCTGGTGGCGCTCGGGGGCGACGGGCCGATCGTGCATTACGTCGGCCTCGGCCTCGTGGTGGCGGCGCCGGCCCTGCTGGCCTTCTACCTCGTGCAGCGCCGCTTCGGGCAGAGCCTGCTCCAGGCGGCGATCAACCGCTTCGCCGGCGGGCGCGAGTGGCGGATCTTCGGGGCGGTCGACGTCCTGTTCGAGCGCCTGCGCGGCCTCTATGCCGCCCGTGGCCGCATTCTGACCGCGATCGGCACGCATCTGTTCGGCTGGATCATCGGCACCCTCGAGGTCTGGATCGCGCTCCGCTTCATGGGCTACGAGGTCGGCTTCCTCGAGGCGGTCGTGATCGAGAGCCTGGCCCAGGCGGTGCGCGGCGCCGCCTTCGCGGTGCCGGGGGCGCTCGGTGCCCAGGAGGGCGGCCTGATCGCGCTCTGCGCGGTGTTCGGCATCCCGGCCGAGGCAGCGCTCGCCCTGTCGCTGATCAAGCGCCTCGCCGACCTCGTGGTCGGGCTGCCGAGCCTGATGCTCTGGCACGCCATGGAAGACGCCGCTCCGGGCCGCTCCACGGCAGCCGGGATCGGCGCGGCCCTGCGGGCACGCTTTCGCCCGCGCCCGGCCCCGTTGCGTCAGGCGCCTATGCCCGCCTACGGCTACGCCGCGGCGCCCGCCGACGGCAAAGGAGAGTGATCTGGTGCAGACCCGACGCGAGACCCTGCGCAGCCTGACGATCGCCGGCCTCCTGATGGTCGCGCTGCCGGCCCTGGCCCAGATGCCTGCCGTCGCTCCGGCGGCCGGGGAGGGCGACCCGGCGGTCGCGACCGTCCGGCGCATGACCGACGCTCTCGAGGCCGCGCTCAAGGCCGGCGACGTGCGCACCCGGGCCGAGATCCTGTCCGGTCCGATGAAGGAGAATTTCGACCTGCCGGCGATGCTGCGCCTCGGCGTCGGGACCCGATGGAAGGAGATCCCGGCCGAGAAGCAGCAGGCCCTGATCGCCGCCTTCGAGCCCTATCTGGCGGCGACCTACGCCACGCGGCTCGGCGCCGCGACGGGCAGCACCTTCGCCATCGACCCCAAGAGCGAGCCCCGCGGCAACGGCCACATCGTGCACGTCACGGTGACCGACAGCAGCGGCGACACCTCTCCGGTCGATTACGTGCTGAACACCGACAACCGGATCACCGACGTCTACCTCCAGGGCACGGTGAGCGAGGCCGGGACCCTGCGCACCGGCTTCTCCGAGCCGCTGCAGGAGGGCGGGCCCGACGGCCTCCTGGCCCATCTGCGCAAGTCCACCGAGACCATGCTGGCGGCGCCGGCGCCCAAGGCCCCGGCTTCCAAGACCCCGGCTTCCAAGACTCCTGCCGCCAAGTAGCCGACAGACCGTCCGACGGCCGGCCGCAAACCGGCCGTCAAC
>JAEWKL010000867.1 GCA_023386115.1 Pseudomonadota bacterium | reverse complement strand
GAGCAGGCCGGCGAGGCCGGGTCCGGCCGGGGCGGCGCTTGCGGGGGCGGCCGCGAGACCGCCGAACGCCAGGGCGGCGAGCCCGGCGATCTTCCAACGCATCAGCATGGGGGATGGTCCTCCGTATGGTCCTTGGACTTGACGGGTCCGCGAAGCGGCCGGCGCCGGGGACCGGCGCCGCACCGAGCCGAAGCAACACGGTTCCCGCCGTTCCGTTCCCCTGCCCGGCCGGTTTCCGCCCGTCTCGCTGCGTGACGTGGGCCGCGTGAGACGACACGGGCCGCGTGAGAAAATGCCGTGCCGGCACGTGTCGACAAGCCGCGGCCGTTCCTGTAAGGAGCCGGCAACTCACAACAGGACGCCGAAATCCTGACGCCGGATCCCATCCCGGGGCGCGGCGGCGACGGCAGGAGTTTGACCGATGAACATCATCCAGCAGCTCGAGCAGGAGCAGATCGCTCAGCTCAACAAGACGATCCCCGACTTCGAGCCCGGCGACACGATCATCGTGAACGTCAAGGTGAAGGAAGGCGAGCGCAGCCGCGTCCAGGCCTACGAGGGCGTCGTGATCGCCCGCTCCGGCGGCGGCATCAACGAGAGCTTCACCGTTCGCAAGATCTCGTACGGCGAGGGGGTCGAGCGCGTCTTCCCGATCTACTCGCCGAACATCGACTCGATCAAGGTGGTCCGCCGCGGCAAGGTGCGTCGCGCCAAGCTGTACTACCTGCGCGATCGCCGCGGCAAGTCGGCCCGCATCGCCGAGCGTGCCGAGCGCGGCGCCGAGAAGGGCAAGACCAAGAAGCCCGCCGCCGCGGAGTAAGAGTTCCGGCGATCTCGCAGGGATCGCCGCAAGTGTCTCGCGAAGCTGAAGAGGCCGCCTCCCCTGCCGGGTCGAGGCGGCCTTTTTTCATTCCAGAGCCTGCTCGATTGGCCGGGACGGTGATGACCTCACCGTGTCATCCCGGGGCCGCGCAGCGGAACCCGGGATCCATAAACGCCGACGCATCATGACGAAGCGGAATGCGTTCAGCCCGGTCTTGTACTGCCTGTGGTTATGGATCCCGGGTTCTCGACTTCGTCGAGCCCCGGGATGACGTGGTGAAGTGGTGATGGGAGTGCGGGTTCGACTCGCTCTGTATCGGTCAAAGCCGCCCCTTGACCTACCCCGCCCCGAGCGCTCCCGGGCCGAATCCGGCCCTGCGCGCCAAGCCCGTCTCCTGCCGGAACTGCAACTGCAATCCGCCGACCTTGAGCGCGCCGGAGCGGGCGAGCCGGGTGAGCGGCCCCAGCATCGACAAGAGGAAGCCCGCATCCGAGGCGTAGCGGCCGGCCAGCCGCCGGGGATTGCTCGCGAGCCGCCAGGCCCATTCGAGGCCGGTGCGGCGCAGGAAGGCCGGCGAGCGGGTCTGCTTGCCGAGCATGAACTCGAAGGCGGCCCCGCAGCACAGGATCGAGGGCGCGACGAGGCCGGCGCGGCGCAGGCGCAAGGTGAGTATCTCGCTCTGCGGCGCGCCGACCGCGATGAACACCATGTCGGGCGCGGCCTCCCGCACCCGGGCGATGACGGCGTCCACCGCCGCCGGGTCGTGGATGAAGCCGAAGGGCGGGCGCAGGACCTCCAGATGCCGGCTCGCCATAACGGACGCCGCCTCCTCCGCCGTGACGTTGCCGATCACCAGCACCGAGCGGTCGCGCAAGCTGCGCCGGCCCGCGAGGTGCTGCACCAGGTCGCTGCCGGTCGCCACGGTCATCCGCCGGCGCAGGAAGCAGGTGTTCAGGACGTTGCTGTCGAGGGTGACGATCGAGGCTTGGCGGTAGCTCTCGCGGAATTCCGGCTCCCGCGCCAGGAGCCGCAGATGCATCATGTTGAGGGTAAAGACCGTGGTCCGGCCTCTCCCTAAGGCCGTCGCCAGGGCGTCGAAGCTCAGGCCCCGGACCACGCAGGTCGGGGCTGTATCCGCTAAGGTCGGCATGAGGGTGCTCCTTCGCCGACGAGTGTCGGAATCTCGGGCATCCCCTGCCCAGAGCCGAAAACGGCGAGGCATCGCTCCCCGCCGGATTGGTCGTAACATCGGCCACTACATCCGAAGCGGTAGAAAGACCGGACCGTTCTGACGTCGATCGGGGTGATTAGGGTGTAACGCGTACCCTCGCATTGGCACGATTACTTGGCCGCGCCGGCCGCCTAGCGTCTCAAGCCTGGGATGTGACGGGGGACGGAATGCCGGTCGTGAACGCGAGGATCGATGCCAGCGCGGAGTTCGTCGATCCCGCCCTCGTCAACGTCTATGGCTGCACGGTCGGTCCGGGCACGCGGATCGAGCCCTTCGTGGAGATCCAGCGCGGCGCCGTGGTCGGGGCGCGCTGCCGGATCGGCGCCAATGCCTTCCTGTGCGAGGGCGTGAGCCTCGAGGACGACGTCGCGGTCGGTCCCGGCGTGATGTTCACCAACGACCGCCATCCCCGCGCCATCACGGCGGCCGGCACCCTGATGGGGCCGGAGGACTGGACCCTGGAGACGACCCGGGTCGGGGCGGGCGCGGTCATCGGCGCCAACGCCACGATCCTGTGCGGGCTCTCGATCGGCGCGGGCGCCCGGATCTCCCCCGGCTCGGTCGTCACCCGCGACGTGCCGCCCGGCGCGCAGGTGGCGGGCGTGCCCGCCAGAACCGGCCATGCGGCGGGCGTGCCCGCCGGAGCCGGCCATGCGGCGGGCGTGCCCGCCAGAACCAGCCATGCGGCGGGCGTGCCCGCCGGAGCCGGCGATGAGACCGGCCTGCCCGCCACCCCCTCCCACACCACTTCCCTGCTCAACCTCGCGGAGGCGTCATGATCGGGATCGGAGTCATCGGTTACGGCTATTTCGGGCCGAACATCGCCCGCTGCGTCGCGGAGGCGAACGGCACGACCCTGAAGGCGATCGCCGATCCGTCGCCGGCCGCGCAGGCGCGGGCCGCCACCCGCCATCCCGGGGTGACGATCGACGACAGCTGGCAGCGCATGCTGACCGATCCGGAGATCGACGCGATCGCCATCGCGACGCCGACCCGGCTGCATTACGAGATCGCGCTCGCCGCGCTCATGGCCGGCAAGCACGTGCTGGTCGAGAAGCCGATCACCCCGACCTCCCGCGAGGCTGCCCGCCTCGTCGCCGAGGCGGCCAAGCGCCGCCTCACGCTCATGGTCGACCACACCTTCGTGTATACCGGCGCGGTCCAGAAGATCCGCGAGCTGATCGATACCGGCGTCACCGGCGACCTGTTCTACTACGACTCGACGCGGATCAATTTCGGCCTGTTCCAGGACGACGTGAACGTGATCTGGGACCTGGCGGTCCACGACCTCGCCATCCTGGACTACCTGCTGCCGGCCGAGACGCTGGCGATCTCGGCCACCGGCGCCGGCCACATCAAGGGCAGCCCGGAGAACCTCGCCCACATCACCCTCTACCTCGAGGGTGGGGTCACCGCGCATCTCAACGTGAACTGGCTCGCCCCGGTGAAGATCCGCCGCACCCTGATCGGCGGCAGCCGCCGGATGATCGTCTTCGACGACATGGAGCCGAGCGAGAAGGTGAAGGTCTACGACCGCGGCGTCGAGTTCGACGAGCGGCCCTCGCAGGAGGAGATCCGGCGCATCCTGCCGGCCTACCGCATGGGCGACGTCTGGACCCCGCACATCCCGGTCAAGGAAGCGCTCGTCACCGAGATCGAGCACTTCGCCCGCTGCATCACCACCGGCGA
The DNA here is from genome assembly GCA_023386115.1 of Pseudomonadota bacterium. Classification (GTDB taxonomy): domain Bacteria; phylum Pseudomonadota; class Alphaproteobacteria; order Rhizobiales; family Beijerinckiaceae; genus Methylobacterium. Next base: position 2,232 of record JAEWKL010000867.1, on the reverse strand, counting down.
GGCGCCGCTCACCTCCGGCGAGAGCGGGTTGCGCGTGGTGCGCCTGCTCGAGGCCGCGTCCCAGTCCCTGGCCCAGCGTGGCCACCCGATCGACCTGTCTCCCCTGAGGGCCGCCTGATGATCCCGCTGCTCGACCTCGAGGCCCAGTACCGGGCCGTGCAGGAGCCCCTGGAAGAGGCGGTGCTGGCGGTGCTCCGCAGCGGCGCCTACGTGCTGGGGCCCCAGGTCGCGGCCTTCGAGCGCGACTTCGCGGCCCATTGCGGGACCGCGGAGGCGGTGTCGGTGAGCACCGGGACCGCGGCCCTCCATCTCGGGCTGATCGCCGCCGGGGTGCGCCCCGGCGACGAGGTGATCACGGTCGGCATGACCTTCGTCGCCACCGTCGCGGCGATCCTCTATGCCGGCGCCAAGCCCGTCCTGGTCGATGTCGATCCCCAGACCTACACCATGGACCCGGCCGCCTTCGAGGCGGCGATCACGCCCCGCACCCGCGCGGTGGTGCCGGTGCACCTGCACGGGCGCCTCGCCGACATGGCGTCGATCTGCTCGATCGCCGAGCGCCACGGCATCACGGTGGTGGAGGATGCCGCCCAAGCCCACGGCGCCGAGCGCGGCGGCCGGCGGGCCGGCGCCTTCGGGACGGTCGGCTGCTTCAGCTTCTACCCGGGCAAGAACCTCGGCGCCTGCGGCGAGGGCGGGGCGATCACCACCCAGGACCCCGACATCGCCAGGACCCTGCGCTCGTTGCGCGACTGGGGCCAGGAGGGGCGCTACAACCACGTCCGCCCGGGCTTCAACTACCGCCTCGACACCGTGCAGGCCGCCGCCCTCGGGGTGAAGCTGCGCTACCTCGACGGCTGGACGGACGGGAGGCGCCGGGCGGCCGCGCGCTACGACGCGCTCCTCTCTCAAGGAGGGCTCAAGGCGCCGAAGGCCGGCGGGCGCGACCACGTCTACCACGTCTACGCCGTGCGGGTGCCGGACCGGGACGCGGTGCGGGCCCGGATGCAGGAGGCGGGCGTCGCCACCGGCATCCACTACCCGAAGGCGGTGCACCACCAGCCGGCCTATGCCGACCGGGTGCGCCTCGGTACGCCCTGCCCGGTCTCGGAGGCTCTGGCCGGCGAGTGGCTGTCCCTGCCGCTCTTCCCCGAGATCACCGAGCGCCAGATCGCGACCGTCGTCGCGGCCCTCACCGACAGCTTGGGAGATGGTTATGCTGAAGCCGTGTGAGCCGTCTCTCGTCAAGCCGTGCCGCTCGCTCAATCGGGTCCTCGTCACCGGCGGGGCCGGCTTCGTCGGCTCCCACATCGTCGATCTTCTGGTCGCGCGGGGCTGCCGCGAGATCGTGGTGGTCGACAACCTGGTCCGGGGCCGGACCGAGAACCTCTCCGGCGCCATGGCCTCGGGCGCGGTCGAGCTCGTCATCGGCGACATCCGCGACCGCGACCTGATGGCCGGGCTGGTGGCGGGCTGCGACACCGTCTTCCACCAGGCGGCGTTGCGCATCACCCACTGCGCCGCCGAGCCGCGCGAGGCGATCGAGGTGATGGTCGACGCGACCGCGAGCCTCGTCGAGCTCTGCGTCGAGGAGAAGGTCGGCAAGGTCGTCTACGCCTCCTCGGCCTCGGTCTACGGCATGGCCACGACCTTCCCGACCCCGGAGACCGAGCCGCATTCCGGCAACCGCACGCTCTACGGCGCGGCCAAGAGCTTCGGCGAGGGCCTGCTGCGCTCCACCAACGACATGAACGGGCTCGACTACGTCGCCTTGCGCTACTTCAACGTCTACGGCCCGCGCATGGACCTGCACGGGCGCTACACCGAGGTCCTGATCCGCTGGATGGAGCGGATCGCCCGGGGTGAGCCGCCGCTGATCTTCGGCGACGGCCTGCAGACCATGGACTTCATCGACGTGCGCGACGTCGCCCGGGCCAACATCCTGGCGGCGCTCTCCTCGGCGAGCGACGTCGCGCTCAATATCGGGCGCTGCGAAGAGACCTCGCTCCTCGAACTGGCGCAGCGGCTCGCCGCCGTGATGGGCCGGCCCGACCTGGTGCCGGTCCACGAGGCGGAGCGCAGCGTCAACCCGGTGCCGCGCCGCCTCGCCGATGTCCGCCTCGCCCGCGAGCTGACCGGCTTCCAGGCCGGGATCGGCCTCGACGAGGGCCTCGACGCCCTGGTCGCCTGGTGGCGGGCCAACCGCCCGGGCGGGGGGGGGGGCGCGGGGCG
>JAEWKL010000866.1 GCA_023386115.1 Pseudomonadota bacterium | reverse complement strand
ATGTTGACCCGCTGGCGCTGGCCGCCCGACACCTCGTGCGGATAGCGGCCGCCGAAGCGCCGCGGCTCCAGGCCGACCCGGCGCAGGAGGTCGTGGGCGCGCGACAACGCCGCGGCGGCGGAGAGCCCGTGCGCCCGCGGGCCGAAGGCGACCGATTCCTCGACCGTGAGCCGCGGGTTGAGCGAGGCGTAGGAGTCCTGGAAGACCATCTGCACCTGGCGGCGATAGGCCTTCAGGTCGAGGGCGCGGGAGCCGAGCAGCTCGCCGTCGAAGACGATGTCGCCCTTGTCCTGTCTGGCGATCTGCATCAGGAGCCGGGCCGTCGTCGACTTGCCGCAGCCGGATTCGCCGACGACGCCGAGGGTCTCGCCCTTCATGACGGTGAAGTCGACGCCGTCGACGGCGCGCACCGCAGGTCCCTTGCCTAAGAAACTGCCCTTGCCGAACAGGCCGCCCTTGCCGGGAAAGTGCTTCACCAAACCGTCGACGGTCAGCAGCGGTTGCGCGGGACCGCCGCGGTCGCGGGGATCGAGCTCGGTCACTGGCGCACCTCCATGGCCGAGCGCAGGCCGTCCGAGAGCAGGTTGAAGGAGATCGAGGTCAGGAAGATCATCACGCCGGGAAGCGCCGCCACGACCGGGTTGACGTAGATCGCGGTGCGCAGGGTGTTGAGCATCAGGCCCCATTCCGGCTCCGGCGGCTTCACGCCGAGGCCGAGGAAGGACAGGCCCGAGGCCAGGATCATCGAGACCGAGATCAGGCTGGTGGCGTAGACGAAGACGGGACCCAGCACGTTGCCGAGCACCTGGACCCGCACCACCGTGAACGGGTTGGCGCCAGAGACCCGGGCCGCCTCGACATAGTCGCGGTTGCGGATCTGCACCGTGACGCTCTCGGCGACCCGGGTGATCTGGGGCACGAACACGACCGTCAGCGAGACGATCGAGTTGAGGATGCCCGCCCCGAGCGCACCCGAGAGCGCGATGGCGAGCAGCACCGACGGGAAGGCGAAGAACACGTCGACGACGCGCATGATCAGCGTGTTGACCCAGCCGCCGGCATAGCCCGCGAGGATACCCAGGCTGGATCCGACGAAGAACGCGATGACGACCGGCAGCACGCCCATGAACAGCGACAGGCGGCCGGCGTAGAGGAGCCGTGTGAGCATGTCGCGGCCGAGCTCGTCCGAGCCGAGCCAGTAGGTGGCGTCGCCGACATGGCGCAGGCGCCGGACCATCGAGCCCTTGAACGGATCCATCGGGGCGATCAGCGGCGCGAAGATCGCCGCAAGCACGATGGCGAGGATCACGAAGGCCGCCGCCATGGCGACCGGATCGCGGGCGAGCCGCCGCAGCACGCTGCCCCAGTAGCCGCGCGACGCGACGACCGGAACCTCGGGGGCGGCGACCGAAGCGACGGGATCGCCCGTGAGGGACGTCTGGATCGACATCGGGTCAGGCCCTCTCGATGCGGGGGTCGAGGGCGGTCTGCACCACGTCGACCAGGAGGTTGAGGGTGACGAAGAACATCGCCAGGACCAGGATCGTGCCCTGGAGCAGCGGCAGGTCGCGCTGGAAGATCGCGGCGTTGAGGAGGAAGCCGGTGCCCGGCCAGGCGAACACCGTCTCGATCAGGATCGAGCCGCCGAGCAGGTAGCCGAGCTGCAGCCCCATGATGGCGATGGCGGTGGGCGCCGCGTTCTTCACCACGTGGCGGAAGACGCCGAATTCCGACAGGCCCTTGGCGCGCAAAGCCTGAACGAAGTCCTGGTGCAGGATGTCGCCGACGAGCGCCCGAACGGTGCGGGAGATCACCCCCATCGGGATCACCGACATGGTGATGGCGGGCAGCAGGATGTAGCGCAGATGCTCGAAATCCGGGAACCAGTTGCCCGAGCCCTGCGGCCCCGCCCCGGTCGGCGGCAGCCAGCCGAGGGTGGCCGAGAACACGATCACCATCACGATGCCGAGCCAGTAATGCGGCACGCTGACGCCGAACACCGCGATCGCCGAGGCGACGCGGTCGAGCCAGGAGTCGCGGGCATAGCCGGCGACGAAGCCGAAGAAGGTGCCGAAGGTGAAGCCGATCAGCGTCGCCATGGCGGCGAGGATCAGGCTGTTGCCGACGGCGCGGCCGACCTCGGCCAGGACCGGGCGGCCGGTGGCGATCGAGGTGCCGAGGTCGCCGTGCAGCACCTTCCAGAGCCAGAGGCCGTATTGCACCGGCAGCGGCTTGTCGAAGCCGTAGGCCGCGCGCATCTGGGCCTGCATCTCGGCGGTGGCATCGACCGGCAGGATCGCGCTCAGGGGATCGCCGGGGGCGAGGTGGACGAGGAGGAAGCACACCAGGCTGACGCCCAGGGCGACCGGGGCGGCGTAGCCGATGCGCTTGAGGATGAAGAGGATCATGGGGCGGCGCCGTTCGCGGGGTCGTGGTGCCGCCCGGCTCGAGGCCGGGCGGGGGAGCGGGTCAGGCGGTCACTTCGCCCTGATGATCACCTCCCGGAGATCATCTCACGGTGATCACTTGGCCATCGTGATCGGCGAAAAATCCTGGAACCAGCTCTGGGCCTGGACGAAGCCCTGCACCTTCTTGCTCATCGCCCGCGGGTTGACGTCGTGGGTGACCATCAGGAACAGCGCATCGTCCACGAACTTCTCGTGGATCTTCTGCAGGACGGCGACCTGATCCTTCGGCTCGAAGGTCGTGCGGACCTCGTCGAACAGCTTGTCCATCGTCGGGTCGCAGTAAGTGCCCCAGTTGGTGCCGTTCGGCGGCGCCAGGTTGCACTGGGCGTGGCGGATGAAGGCGGTGAACGGGTCCTGGATCAGGTAGGAGTAGTTCATCGCGGTCCCGCCGCGGGCGCTGTCGGACTTGGAACCCGCGCGCCAGATGTTGATCAGCGTGTTCCACTCGACGACCTCGTAGTCGACCTTGATGCCGACTTCCGCCAGGTTCTGCTGGAGGAACTCGTTCATCGGCAGCGGCTGCATCTGGCCCGAGCCCGAGGCCGAGATCAGCACCTTGGTGGTGAGCGGCTTGTTCGGGCCGTAGCCGGCCTCCTTCAGGAGCGCCTTGGCCGCTTCCGGGTCGTAACCAACCTTGAAGGTGGGCTTGCCGAACCACGGATGGCCGGGGGTGAGGAAGCCCTCGGCCGGGGTGGCGAGGCCGCCCAGGAACTCCTTCAGGCCCTCGCGGTCGATGGCGAGGTTCGCGGCCTTGCGCACCCGCACGTCGTTCCACGGCGAGCCCTCGGCCCGCGACAGGTGCCAGGTCCAGTTATGCGGGTAGAGGTTGGTGACGAGGGCGAAACCTGCCGATTTCAGCGAGGCGACCGCATCCGGCGCCGGCGCCTCGATCCAGTCGACTTGACCGGAGCGGAGCGCCGCGACCCGGGCATTGGCCTCCGGGAGGGGGACCAGCACCATCTTGTCGAGCTTCGGCACCCGCGCCTTGTCCCAGTACGCCGTGTTCGGCACCAGCTCCAGGCGCTCGCGCGGCACGAAGCCCGTCACCTTCCACGGACCGGTGCCGGAGGGCGCCTTGGCGACCGCGTCCCAGCTCTTGCCCTGCTTCTCCCAGTTGGCGGGAGACGACATCAGGATCCAGGCGATCTGGTAAGGGAACGTGGCGTCCGGGGTCTTGGTGACGACCTCCAGCGTCATCGGGTCGATCGCCCGGTAGGAGGCGACGGCCGGGATGCGGGTGCGTCCCTGCGCCGACTGGCGCGGGTCGAATTGCGGGCTGTCCGACTTCAGCAGCTTGTCGAGATTCCACACCACGGCGCTGGCGTCGAAGGCCGAGCCGTCGTGGAAGGTGACGCCGGGCCGCAAGCTGAAGATCCAGCGGGTCTTGTCGGTGGGGTCGACCTTCCAGGAGGTGGCGAGGCCGGGGGTCAGATCGGAGGCCTTGTCGGCCCGGCTGAGGTCCCAGTTGATGAGCGCGTCATACACCGTATAGCCGGTGAAGCGCATGCCCTCGCCGCCATTGTCCGCCTGGCCGGTGGTGAGCGGGATGTCGGAGGCGGTCATGCCGATGCGCAGCACGCCCTGGGCGCTCGCAGGCCCCACCAGCGCGAGGGCGAGGGCGAGCCCCGACAGGGTCCGCCCGAGCGGGCGCAGGGGCAGGCGGGTGGGCAGCGGCATCGTGGAACATCCCCGTGGGTGACTGACGGGGATGGGGCTGCAAGAGCCCTGCCAACTTGTCCGCGCTCGAAAAGCCCGGTTTCCAGGCAGCGAAAATGCCTCAATTCCGGGCTGCCTCATTCGAAGGCGAACGATCCCGATGAAATTTGCTCTTAAGCGAGGCAGGTCTCGGCGCGCGCGGCGTCGATCTGCCGGTCGGCGACGAGATGGGCGAGCCCGTGCACCAGGGCCCAGGCCCGCAAGGCCTCGCGGTCGGTGCCGGCCGCCGGCCCGCTCTCCGCCACCACGCTCCGCAACGCTCCGAACGCGGCGGAGGAGGCCTCCGCGAGGTCGGGATGAGCTGCGGTCTCGACCACGCCGCCGAACATCAGCCGGAAGGTCGCCCGGTCCGCATCGGCGAAGCGCAAGTAAGCCCGGCCGAGGGCGGGGAGCCGGCCGGGCGGCTCGGCCCGGCTCCCCGCCTCCTCGAGCGCCCGGCGCAGAGCCCGGAATCCTTCGGTCGCGAGGGCGGCCAGCAACGTCTCGCGGCTGGCGAAGTGGCGATAGGGCGCGTTGTGCGACACGCCGGCGAGCCGCGCCGCCTCGCGCAGGGTCACGGCCTCGACGCCGCCGGCCCGCAGCAGCGCGTGCGCCGCCGCGATCAGGCTGCGGCGCAGGTCGCCATGGTGGTAAGCGGTGCCGCCGTCCAATGTTGACACTGACCACATGCCTCGTATGTTGCGCATGCCAACATACCCGCGACGCCGAGGCCCGCAATCGGCGGCAGCCGGTGCGCGTCCTGCGAAACAGCGTCCGCCATGACCCTGCACCCTCTCCTCCAGGCGTCGCCGGTGATCCAGGTCCATGCCGCGGCGGCCCTCGCCGCCCTGGTGCTCGGGGCGCTGCAACTCGGCCTGCGTCGCGGCGGGAGGCGGCACCGGCTGATGGGGCGGCTCTGGGTCGGGCTGTTGGCGGTGGTGGCGCTGAGCTCGTTCGGCATTTCCGGCCTGCGCCAGGTCGGGCCGTTCAGCTGGATCCACCTCCTGTCGGTGTTCACGCTCGCCGCCCTGGTCCGTGCGGTGCTCTATGCGCGGCGGGGCACCATCGCGGCCCATCGCTGGACCATGATCGGGCTCTATCTCGGGGCGCTGATGATCACCGGGCTGTTCACCCTGCTGCCCGGGCGGATCATGGGGCACGTGGTGTTCGGGTGACGGACGCGTTCAGCGCGGCGGCGAGCGAAGTGCGATCGTCTGTCCCATCACCACACCCTTTCCGGGCCCGGGAGGGGCGGTGCGGCTCACGATGGATCGCGAGTGCGTGACGTGAGGATGGCGCGCCCGCTCCCGTCCTCACCTCAACGCACGCTCCAGCAGCATCGCCGTCACCGCTCCCACACCATTCGCCCCGTACACCGCCCGCTCCCGCGCCAGCCGCGTCGCCGCATAGGCTTCCGCAATGGCCGGCGGCGCGCAAGCCGCCAGGGCCGCGGCCGCCGCGAGGGTCGCGAGACGGCCGGTGGCGAAGCGGGCGCGGACCTCGGCGTCGGGGGCCTGGAGGGCCGCGATGATGTCGGCGGCGGCCTCGCGCACGCCCGGCAGACCCTCGGCCTCCTCGGCGAGGTCGGCCACGAGACCCACGACCTCTTCCGGTGCGCGCGTGGCGGCGCGCAGCACGTCGAGGGCCATGACGGTGCCGGAGCCTTCCCAGATCGCGTTGACCGGCGCCTCCCGATAGAGCCGGGGCAGGGGGCTCTCCTCGACATAGCCGTTGCCGCCGAGAGCCTCCATCGCCTCGTAGACGAAGCCGGGCACGGCTTTGCAGACCGCGTACTTCACCGCCGGGGTGAGAAGACGGGTGCGCGACGCCTCGCCCCGGTCGAAGGCGGCGGCGAGGCGGCACACGAGCGCGGTCTGCGCCTCGCTCTCGAGGGCGAGATCGGCCAGGACCCGGCGCATCGCCGGCTGGTCGACGAGGGGCGTCTCGAACACCCGCCGGTGGCGGGCATGGTGGAGCGCCAGCACCAGGGCCATACGCGCGAGCCCCGCCGAGGCGACCGCGCAATCGAGCCGGGTCAGCTGCACCATCGCCAGGATGGTCGGGACGCCGCGGCCCTCCTCGCCGATGCGCCACCCGAAGGCTTGCGCGAACTCGACCTCGGCGGAGGCGTTCGAACGGTTGCCGAGCTTGTCCTTCAGGCGTTGCAGGTGGAGGGCGTTCACGCTGCCGTCGGGCCGGTGACGCGGCACCAGGAAGCAGGTCAGCCCGCCGGGTCCTTGAGCCAGCACCAGGAAGCCGTCGGACATCGGGGCGGAGAAGAACCACTTGTGGCCGGTGAGCGCGTAGGTGTCGCCGCCGGCAGGCTCCGCCCGCGTGGCATTGGCGCGGACATCCGTGCCGCCCTGCTTCTCGGTCATCCCCATGCCGAGGGTGACGCCGGCCTTCTCGAACCAGGGCCTGAAGCTCGGATCGTAGGTCCGGCTGGCGATCCGCGGCAGCCAGGCGGCGAGGTGGTCGGGGGCGGCGGCCAACGCCGCGACGGCGGCGCTCGTCATGGTCATCGGGCAGAGATGCCCGCTCTCGACGCCGGCGACCATGACTTGGCGTGCCGCCCGGGCGAGGTGACCGCGCGCCCGCGGCTTGCCCGGATCGACCCCGTCCCAGATCGAGGCGTGCAGACCGTCCGCGACGCTCTCCGCCATCAGGGCGTGATAGGCCGGGTGGAACTCGACCCGGTCGGCCCGGTATCCCCGCGCGTCGTGGGTGCGCAAGAGGGGGGGATGCGCGTTGGCGAGGCGGCCGCGCTCGATCCGCTCGGCCGAGCCCCAGCGCGCGCCGAATCCGTCGAGCCCCTCGACGTCGGCAGGGCCGCCGAAGGCCGCGAGCGCCGCCCGCAGCGGGGCGTCGGCCGCGAACAGGTTCACCTCGCCGAAGGGCGGGGTCTGGTTCAGGACCTCGTGCGTCGTCAGGGCCTCGTGCGCCTTCGGGATCTCGTAGGTCATGGCCCGAGGGTGCGCCGGCCGCGGGCGATCCGCAACCCGGTCAGCGCGGGCCCGCGCCGAGCCGGTCGCGGTCCATCGCCACCGGCGGGCGGGTGGACGGGGCTTTCAGCAGCCGGTCGCGGCTCAGGCCCTTGTGGACATGGACCATCAGGGCGATGCCGAAGAGCGGCGTGATGAGGTTGACGATCGGCACCAGCATCAGCCCGGCGAGCAGGGCGCCGGCGAGCATCACGGTCGGCGTATGATAGCGCCGCATCGCACCGGCCTCGGCCAGGGGCCTGAACCGGGCGGCGGCGAGCTCGAAATACTCGCGGCCGAGGAGGTAGGTGTTGGCGAGGAAGAACGCCGCGACGTTGATGCCCGGCACCAGCAGCAGCGCCAGGGCCGCGAGGTTGACGGCGAGCGCGAGCGCCGCGAAGCGGATCGTGTAGAGCATCGCTTGGCCGAACGGCATCGCCTGGCCCGGCACCTCGTCCGGAAAGTCGGTGCGCTCGACGATGGCAGCGGCGTCGTCCAGGAAGTAGCCCGCCACCAGGATCGAGACCGGCGGCAGGATATAGGCGAGGCCGACGAACAGCCCGGCCCCGGCGAGGAACGACGCCACGGCGTTGACCATCGCGTAGTCGGTCGAGATCGGATGGGCGACGAGCAGGGCCGCGATCCCCTTGGTGAGGGCGAACCACACCAGGACCAGGAGCCCGACCGTGAGGCCGAGCGACTTCCACAGGATCGCACGCAGCGGGCGGGAAAAAACCTGCCGCAGGGCTGCGAAGGCGGCATTGATCAGCATCGGGACCTCGGGGGTGGACGCGCCGCCGCTCACTTGATGTCGAACGGCCTCGCCGTCCAGAGGCGAACCGCGCCACGCTTCGCGGGTTGAGGCAGCACCAAACGTCGCGTGCGCGTCACCAGGAGGTTCGACCGATGGACATCGCCGTTGAGAAGGTCAGTGAGTTCATCCTGCGGGCCCGGGCCCTCGACGTGAAGGAGGGCTTGAGCGATCCCGATTCCGGCTCGAACCCGATCGACGACGGCGCCCGCGACGTCCTGGTCGACGGCACCGACGACGCGACCGAGGAGGAGCTGCGCGAGATGGTCGCCGGCCTCAACGACGACGAGCGGGCCGAGCTGGTGGCGATCCTGTTCGTCGGCCGCGGCGACATGGAGCCGGAGGAATTTCCCGATGCGGTCCGCCTCGCCCGCGAGCGCGAGGCCGCCGGCACCCGGACCGCCGACTACCTGCTCGGGATCCCGAATGTCGGCGACCTGCTCGACGAGGGGCTTGCCGCCCTGGGGCTGAGCTCCGACGTCTGAGTCCGCCCGGCCCGCCCCGACACAGCTGACATCCTCCGGGTCATCCCGGGGCCGCGAAAGCGGAGCCCGGGATCCAGAGCCGCGGATCTGTCAGAAGGAGACGGGGAGCGTTCCGCCCCATCCTCTCCCACCTGAGTGTCTGGGCGTGCCTTCGGCACTCCGGGCCCCGCTTTCGCGGCCCCGGGATGACGCGGAGGGTGGCAAGTCTGTCGGTGCGAGACATGCGCCGGCAGCCTCTCGTCGTTCCGCTACTCCGCGGCCACCGCCTGATGCACCACCGGCACCGCCGGCGCGCCCTCCCAGCGGGAATTGGCGGGGATGGTCTCGCCCTTCATCACGATGGTGAGCGGGCGCAGCTGGGCGTAGTCGCCGACCTTGGTGTCGTAGAGCACCGTCGCGAAGGCGCCGACGCTGACGCCCCGCCCGACTTCGACCCGGCCGACCTTCATCACCCGGTCCTCGTAGAGGTGGGTCTGGAGGGCCGACATCCGGTTGACCGAGGCGAAGTCGCCGATGGAGACGCAGTCGAACTCGGTGATGTCGGTGGCGAGCAGGCAGACGCCCTCGCCGGTGCGGGTGCCGAAGAGGCGCAGCACCCAGGGCAGGAACGGCGTGCCCATGAGGTGCTCGAGCAGCACCTTGCCGGCCAGCCCCCAGTACATCACCGCCACCGCCTCGGTGCGCATCGCCCACCACGACCACATCGGGTGCATGCCGGGCTCGTAGCGGCCCATCAGCAGCCACTTGACGGCGATGACCACGAGCGTCTGCAGCACCGCGATCACCACGCTGGCGGCGACGAAGCTGATGGCGAGGCCCGCCCAGTCGCCGGCCAGGATCGCCGGGTAGAACACGAAGTCGATCGCCAGGATGGCGAAGGTGATGAACAGCATCGGCGAGAACGAGGAGGTGAACGCCTCGAAGATGCCGCGCCGCAGCCGCGGCCAGAGGCCGGGCTCGAAGGTCTGGGCCTGGCCGAGATCGACCTTCTGGCGGACCGGCAGCTTGATCGGCGGCGAGCCGAACCAGGTCTCGCCGGGGGACATGAGGTCGTTGGCCGGCGGTTTCGACTTGATGCCGATCAGGACGTCGTCCGGGATGATCGCACCCGGCGGCACCACCGCGTCGTTGCCGACGAAGACCCGGGCGCCGGTGCGGACGGGCGCCAGCTCCATCACCCCGCGGCGCACCTCCTCCTCGCCGTAGACGACCTCGTCGGCGATGAAGTTGCGCGGGCCCACCTCCGCGAGGTCGTAGCGGCCGGCGAGGTTGGTGGAGATCTCGGCGCCCTGGCCCATCCCGGCGCCCATCAGCCGGTACCAGGCCCGCATGTAGACCGTGGCGAAGAGCGAGGAGAGGGTCTCCAGCGTCACCTCGGCGGCGAGCGCCACCGCCCATTTGCGCAGGTAGGTGCCGCTATGAATCGAGTAGCTGCCCTCGCGCAGGCGCGGCAGCACCGCCCAGCGGATGCCGGCGATCAGCCCGACCGTGCCGGCGGTCATCAGCATCGCGGTCGGCCAGGTCAGGAGCGGCAGGTAGACGTGGTAATCCACGTCCGTCATCGTCGCGAGCGAGTCGCTGATCTGGTCGAAGATGTAGAAGGCCGGGAAGATCGGCAAAAGGCCGACCGCCGGGATCGCCGCGAGCAGCGCGGCATAGATCACGAAGAACACCGCCCGGCGCTCGCGCGACACCTCCGGCAACGGGTGATGGTCCGAGAGGTCGACCATGCCGACCTTGCGGCCGGGCGAGCCGTCCCAGGCCTCGGCCCGGCCGACCACGGTGCCGGACGGCACGGTCGTCAGGTCGGCGAGTTCTGCATGGTCCTCGATCCGGGTGTCGTAGCCGACGACGCAGGAGGTGCCGATGGCGACGTCGTCGCCGATCGAGACTCGGCCGATGATCAATTCGTTGCCGACCACCTCGGCATTGGCCAGCGTCAGCCGGCCGCCGAGCGAGGCGCCGCGGCCGATGCTGACGAGGTCCGGCGCGCCGATCTCGATGTCGGAGATGAGCGCGTCCTCGCCGACCTTGGCGCCGAGCAGCCGCAGGTAGATGCGGATCATCGGCGAGCCCTGGAGCCACTTGACGTGGACCAGCGGCGTCAGGCGCTGGGTCAGCCACCAGCGGAAATAGTAGGTGCCCCAGAGCGGATAGCGGCCGGGCCTGGTGCGTCCGAGCACCAGCCACTTGATCGCGATCGCGATCAGCGCCGTGACGGCGTTGAGGCCGATATAGACCAGCAGCAGCACCGCCATCTCGGAGAAGAAGCCGAGCTCGCCGCCGGTGATGAGCAGGTAGGTGACGAAGATGCCGAGCCACTGCGCGGTGGCGAGGGCGATCACGAAGGGCAGCACGATCGCCTGCGCGAGGCCGCACAGGAAGCGGCGCAGGAGCGGCGGTGGCGTGAAGGACAGGTCGTGGGTCGCGGCCGCCGCACCCGCCCCGCCGGTGCGCGCGATCAGGGTCTCGGCCATCGCCCGCAGGGTCCGGCCGTTATAGACGTCCTGGAGCGTGATCGCGGCGAGGGCCGGCACCTCCCGCACCGCCGAGACGAAGCGGGCGGCCAGCAGCGAGTGGCCGCCAAGATCGCCGAAGAAATCGGCCTCGAACGGGATCGGCTGGTTGCCGAACACCTTGTGGGCGGCCGCCAGCAGAGCGGACTCGGTCTCGTCGCGCGGCTCCTCCTGCTCGCCCGAAGTCTCGACGACGGCGAGCGGGCGGGCGCGCAGGGCCTTGCGGTCGACCTTGCCGGAGGCGGCGAGGACGGGGAGGCTCTCCACCACCTCGAAATGCGCCGGGATCATGTAGGGCGGCATCGTCTCGGCGAGCGCCGAGCGCAGGCGGCCGCGGTCGAACGCGGCGCCACGCTCGGGCACCACGAAGGCGACGAGCCGGTCGACGCCGTCGTCCTGGCGCAGCACCACCGCCGCCGAGGCGATGCCTTCTTGAGCCCGGATGCGGGCCTCGATCTCGCCGAGCTCGACCCGGAAGCCGCGGACCTTCACCTGGTCGTCGATGCGGCCGTGGAAGACGATGCGGCCGGCGGTATCGAGCGAGACGGCGTCGCCGGAGCGGTAGAGCACCGGGTCCGCGCTGTCGCCGCCATAGGGGTTGGCGATGAACTTCTCCGCCGTCAGTTCCGGCCGGGCGAGGTAGCCCTTGGCGATGCCGGGGCCGCCGATCAGCAATTCGCCCTGCACGCCGGGGCCGACGAGGTTCAGCGCCTCGTCGGCGATGTAGGCGGTGTAGTTGGCGATCGGCGCGCCGATGGTGACGGGGTCGCCCAGTCGCATCTCGGCGGCCGTCGCCACCACCGTCGCCTCGGTCGGCCCGTAGGTGTTGAACAGCTTTCGCGACGGCGTCGCCCAGCGGGCGATCAGCGGCTCGGGGAGAGCCTCGCCACCGAGCAGGATCAGCCGCAGGCGCGGCACGTCCTTGGACATCAGCCCGAGCAGCGTCGGCACCGTATCGAGGACGGTGATGCCGGCCTCGATCAGGATGTCGGGCAGGGCCTCGGCGTCGCCCATCTGGGCCGGGCTCGCCACGAACAGGGTCGCGCCGGCGAGATACGGAACCCAGATCTCCTCCATCGAGAGATCGAAGGCGACCGAGGCGCCCTGGAACACCACGTCGTCACTGGCGACGCCATAGAGGGCGTTGGCCGAGCGCAGGAAGTGGCAGATGTTGCGGTGGCTGATGACGATGCCCTTCGGCACGCCGGTCGAGCCCGAGGTGTAGATCAGGTAGGCCGGGTGCTCGGGGGTGAGGCCGGCCGCGCGCAGGTCCGGCGCCGGGCCGCTCGCTTGGCTCGCGATCTCGTCCGTCGTGAGGGCCGGGCAGGCATCGGCCGGCGCCTTGTCCTTCAGCGCCGCCGAGACCACCAGCGCCTTGGCGTCGGCGTCGTTCAGGCAGACCGCGACCCGGTCGGAGGGCGCCTCGGCGTCGAAGGGCAGCCAGGCCGCGCCGGCCTTGGTGATGCCGATCTGCGCCACCAGGAGGTCGGGCGAGCGCGCCATCCACAGGCCGACCACGTCGCCGGGCTTGATCCCGCGTGCCGCGAGGCCCGACGCGATCGCGTCGGAGCGCCGGTCGACCTCGGCGTAGGACAGGCGGGTGCGGGAGGCCGCATCGGTCCCGCTCGCGGCGTCGATGAGCGCGGGATGATCGGGCCTCGCCCGCGCCGTCTCGCGAAAGATCTCGGCCAGCACCTCGTCGCGGATGAGGTCCGGCCGCGCGGGGCCGCGGAGCACCGCCG
>JAEWKL010000840.1 GCA_023386115.1 Pseudomonadota bacterium | reverse complement strand
GAGCAGGCCGAGGCCCTGCTCGGCGAGGTCGGCCTCGGGGCCCGGTTGGACCGGCTCGCCCGGGAGCTGGCGCACGGCGAGCAGCGGGCGCTGGAAATCGCGGTGGCGCTCGCCGCCGAGCCGACGCTTCTCCTCCTCGACGAGCCGACCGCCGGCATGAGCCCGGAGGAGACGCGCGAGATGATGGACCTCGTGCAGCGCCTCGCCGAGACCCGCACGCTCATCCTCGTCGAGCACAAGATGAAGCTCGTGATGGGCCTGTGCCGCCGCCTCGTCGTCCTCCACCAGGGCCAGCTCCTCGCCGAGGGCAGCCCCGACGACATCCGCGCCCATCCCGAGGTGCGCCGCGTCTACCTGGGCAAGACCGCATGAACGCCGTCGCTTCCGCGCCGCTGCTGGCGGTCGAGAATCTCAGGGCGTGGTACGGCCACTCCCACATCCTGCAGGGCCTCTCGCTCGAGGTCCGTGCGGGCGAGATCGTGACGCTGGTCGGCCGCAACGGTGCCGGCAAGACGACGACGCTCAAGTCGATCATGGGTCTCGTGCCCAAGCGCGAGGGTCGGGTGACCTTCGCGGGGGCGGACATCCTCGACCGGCCGCCGCACGAGCGCTTCCACCGGGGCCTCGCCTACGTGCCGGAGGAGCGGCGCATCGTGCCCGGGCTGACGGTGGAGGAGAACCTGCGCCTCGGCCTCCTGGCGACCAAGGGCCTCCTGGCGACCAAGGGCCTTCTGGCGACCAAGGGCCTTCTGGCGACCAAGGGCACAAAGGGCGAGCGGGCGTCGCGCCATGAGGAAGCGCGGCGGATCGAGGCGATCGCCGAGACCTTCCCGCGCCTCAAGCAGCGGCTGAAGCAGGAGGCGATCACGATGTCGGGTGGCGAGCAGCAAATGCTCGCGATCGCGCGCGCGCTCATGGCCGAGCCGGTGATGGTGCTCCTCGACGAGCCCTCCGAAGGCATCATGCCGATCCTGGTCGAGGAGATGTTCGCGCAGTTCCTGGCGATGAAGCGGGCGGGCACCACCATCCTGCTCGTCGAGCAGAACGTCGAACTCGCCCTCGAGATCTCGGACAGGGTCTACATCGTCGACGGCGGCGCGGTCGTCTACCATGCCCCGGCGGCCGAGCTGCGGAGCGATCCCGACATCCAGGCACGCTACTGCGCCGTCTGATCATCGCTGCGCCGTCCGGGCGTGACGAGCGCCTCACAGAACGGCGCGATCGGGGTGGTCGGGCGTGGGTCTGCCATGGCTCGCCCGCTGCGTTCCGACGATCTCCGGGCTGCGGTCGCCCCGCTTGTTCCAAGGGTGGGCGTCCTCGGCAGGACGACCGCGCCGCCCTGACGGGCCTCCTGCCCGTGCTGCGCTCGGGCAGCCCCTGAACGATGCTGCCGGCCGAGATGACGTGGGGAGCGGCATGAGGTGCTGGTGACGGCTGCGCGACTGGCAGATGGCCGGCGTGTGGCGGCGCCTGCATCAGGTGCGGCTCGAGCGCCTGCCCCGGGCGGGCGAGATCGATTGGAGCCGGGCCGGTGTCGAGAGCGCGAGCGTGCCGGCCAAGGCCAGCTTCACCCCAATCCACCAGACCGGGCCGTTCTGTCAGGCATTCTTAGGCTTCGTCGGCAACGCCATTGCGCAGCACGCCCAGGCGATCGAGCTCGACCTCGACCCGGTCGCCCGGCTTGAGCCAGAGCGGCGGCGTGCGTCTGGCGCCGACGCCGCCGGGCGTGCCCGTCGCGATCACGTCCCCGGGTTCGAGGGGTGTGAAGGACGAGCAATAGGCGATCAGCCGCGGGATCGCGAAGATCATCTGGCTGAGCTGCGCGTCCTGGACGGTCTCGCCGTTCACGCGGGTCCGCAGGTGCAGGCCGGGCAGGGGCCCGAGCTCGTCCGGCGTCATCAGCCAGGGGCCGAAGGCCCCGGTGCCCGGAAAATTCTTGCCGGGCGTGAACTGGTGCGTGTGGCGCTGGAAGTCGCGCACACTCGCGTCGTTGTAGAGGGCGTAGCCGGCGATGTGGTTCCAGGAATCGGCCTCGGTGATGGCGCGCCCCGGCCTGCCGATCACGACGGCGAGTTCGCCCTCGAAGTCGAGGTCGGTCGAGACGCGGGGCCGCACCAGGTCGGCGCCGTGGCCGATCTGCGTGTTGGCGAAGCGCGTGAACACGGTCGGGTACGCGGCCTCGTCCCGCCCGGTCTCCTGCCGGTGCATCTCGTAGTTCAGGCCGATGCAGAGGATCTTGTCGGGGTTCGGGATCACCGGGAGCCAGGCGATCGCGTCCAGCGGCCGGCGCGGCGCGGTGCGCGCGGCGTCGCGGGCTTCTGCCAGCGCATCCGCCGCCAGAACCGCCTTGAGGTCGGGGTAGCGCCCCCGAAGGACGCTGCCCAGATCGGCGATCGTCTCGCCGTCGACGATGCCCCAGCTCGGTCCGGCCTCGGTCGAGAAGCTTGCCAGTCTCATGGGATTCTCCCTGCGGCCGCGAGGCGCGGCGCGATGTCTCGCCATGTCGGGCCGCCCGGGTGCCGCGCCGTCAAAGGCGGACCGGACGGGTGAACCGTGTCGCCGCGGCGGGGGAGGGATTCCGGAGTCACGCGGGCGTGCGGACCGTCGCCCCGCCGGGTGGAGGGACCCTGCCCGGAACGACGGATCAGTCCTTGCCGGCCCGGCGATAGCCTTCGAGGACCGAATCGTCGACGTCCTCGAGATTGACGACGATATTGTCCGGCGTGCGCGTGGTCAGCCAGACGAGTTCTTCCGTCGTGCTCATGTTCGCCTCGACATGCGGCATGTGCGGCGGCACGAACACGAAGTCGCCTTCGCGCATCTCGATCCATTCGGAGTAGTTCGGGCCGTAATAGATGCGCCCGACGCCCTTGAAGAGGTAGCCGCCGGTCTCGGCCTCGCCGTGGTGGTGCGGCAGCGAGCGGAAGCCGGGCTCGTTCGAGACCTTGCCGAACCAGATCTTCGTCGCGGGGGTGTGCTGCGGGCTGACGCCCGAGATGCGCACCGCGCCGCCCGACTGGCCGGTGCCGCGGTCCTCGCTGTCCTTGCGGGTGACGACGGGCTTGATCGCCGTGCTCATCGGGGTTCCTCCTGCTGGGATGGGGGCGCGGGCAGCAGCCCGGTCTCGACCGCCACGCGGCGGTAGGCGGCCGCGGCGGTGAAGCCGCCGTCGATGACGAAGTCCTCGCCGGTGATGAAGGCGGCGGCGTCGCTGACGAGGAACAGCACGAGCTGCGCGATCTCCTCCGGCAGCCCAGCGCGGCCCATCGGCGTCATGCCGATCATCGGCGCGAGATGGGACGCGCCGGCATTGAGCCCGGTCACGACGAGGCCGGGGCACACGGCGTTGATGCGGATGCCGTCGGTGGCGAATTCCATCGCCGCCGTCTTGGTGAGCCCGCGCAGGCCCCACTTGCTGGCGGTGTAGGCGGGATCGTAATGGCCCGAGAAGCCGCTGTTCGAGGCGATGTTGACGATGGCGCCCCGCCCGGCCCGGGCCATCGCCGGCGCGACGGCCTGGATCCCCAGGAAGGCTCCGGTCAGGTTGATGGCGAGGAGCCGGTCCCAGGCGGCGCGCGACGTGGCGGCGACGCCGGAGCGGTTGATGATGCCGGCATTGTTGACGAGGATGTCGATCCCCTCGCGCCAGTCCAGCACCGCGCGCGACGCCGCGGCCCAGGATTCCTCGTCGCTCACGTCGAGCGGAACGAAGCGGGCTTCGTGGCCGGCCTCGGTCAACATCTGGGCGAGGTCCCGGCCTTCCGCCTCGAGGACGTCGCAGATCGCCACCGCCGCGCCCGCCTCGGCGAGGATCCTCGCCTCCGCCGCTCCCTGGCCCCGCGCGCCCCCCGTGACGATCGCCGTCCTGCCGTCCAGCCGAGACATGGTTGTCGTCCTCAATGAATGTGCATGCCGCCGTTCACGTCCGTCTCCGTCCCGGTGACGTAGGCGGACAGGTCGGAGGCGAGGAACAGGCAGGCCCCCGCCACATCCGCCGGCGCCCCGAGGCGACCGAGCGGCGTGCCCGCCACCAGGGCGGATCGCTGGCCCGCATCGAAGGCGTCGCGGTTCATGTCCGTCAGGATCACCCCGGGATTGACGGCGTTGACGCGGATGCCGTGGGGACCCAGCTCGCGGGCGGTCGCCTTCACGAGGGCGAGCACGCCGCCCTTGGACGCGGCGTAATGCGGCCCGCCCATCAGGCCGCCGCCGCGCTGCGCGGCGATCGAGGCGATGCACACGATCGCGCCGCCACCCGCGGCCGCCATCCGGGGGGCGGCGGCCTGCACCACGTTCAGCGTGCCGACGAGGTTCACGCCGAGCACGGCCTCGAGGTCGGACGGCGAGACCTCGGCGAGCCGGCGGGTCTGGACCACGCCGGCACTGGTCACCAGGACGTCGAGACGGCCGAAGGCCTGCTC
>JAEWKL010000698.1 GCA_023386115.1 Pseudomonadota bacterium | reverse complement strand
TTCGGGACCCTAGGGATCTATCCCGCCCGCGCCGCCGGCTTGCGCCCGAACGGGTCGAACTCGATCACCGGGGCCTTGCGGCCGTGCAGGGCCGGCAGTACCCGCTCGCCGAAGGCGTCGATGAAGGCCGCCTGGTTGCCGCCGACCTGATGCAGGTCGATGCTGTCGAAGCCGAGCGCCGCACAGGCGGCGATGCGCTCGGTCAGGGCCGGCAGGTCGTGGGAGATCAGCACCGCCTCGTGCATGTCCTCGGGCCGCAGGTAGCGGGCGGCGGCCTCGAAATCGGCCGGCCGGGGCAGTTCCCAGGCGACCGAGGCCGGCAGGGCGTTGAAGCGCCACTCGGCATGGGCCTGGTGCAGGGCCTCGGCCGGGTCCGGGGCGTAGCTCAGGTCCATCTTGAGGAAGACCGGCTTGTCGGCGCCGCCGCTCTCCCGGAACGCGTCGACGATGGGCCCCAGGGCCTCGGGGCTCGTCCCGACCGTGAGGAGACCGTCGGCCCAGGTGCCGAGCCACGCGGCGGTCTCGACGCTGGTGGCGGCGCCGACGAGGCGGGTCGGAGTCTCGGGCAGCGACCACACCTTGGCGTCCACCGCCGTCAGGCGGCCGCGCTGCGTCACGGTCTCGCCGGCGAGGAGCGCCCGCATGATCTCGGCGCCCTCGCGCAGGCGGGCATTGCGCTCGGCCTTGTCGGGCCACGGCCCGCCGGTCGCGCGCTCGTTCATCGCCTGGCCGCTGCCGAGGGCCACCCAGGGCACCCGGCCGGGGAACATCTGCCCGAGGGTCGCCACGGCCTGGGCCAGCACGACGGGATGGTAGCGCCAGCCGCCCGGCACCGAGATGATCCCGAAGGTCAGCCGCTCGGTCGCCTGCAGGGCGGCGCCGAGCCAGGCCCAGGCGAAGCCGGATTCGCCCTGGCTCGGCGACCAGGGCTGGAGATGGTCGGAGGAGAAGGCCCCGTCGAAGCCGGCCTGCTCGGCCCGCTGGGCGAGCGCGAGCAGCGCCCGGGGCGGGCACTGCTCGTGGGAGATGTGGTAGCTGTACAGGGTCATCGCGCGGCTCCCGGCCCGGGGAATGCCCGAGCCCGGGCGGTCGTTCCGGGTCGGCGCGGTTGCGCCGCGGGCCCGACCGCTCTCGCTACATCCCCACCGCGACCCGGCGGCTGTTGCCCCGCTGGAGGTTGCGGTAGCGCGCCAGCGCCCAGAGCGGGAAGAACTTCGCGTAGCCGTGATAGCGCAGGTAGAACACCCGCGGGAAGCCGGTGCCGGTGTAGAACTCCTCGCCCCACAGCCCATCCGCGCCTTGGGTGCGTGCGAGGTAATTGACGCCGCGGGCCACCGCCGGGTGGTCGGCCTCGCCCGCCGCCATCAGGGCGATCAGCGCCCAGGCGGTCTGCGAGGCGGTGCTCGCCGCCCGCTCGTAGCCGCGATATTCGAGCTTGTAGCTCGCCGCATCCTCGCCCCAGCCGCCATCCGGGTTCTGGATCGCGACCAGCCACTCCACCGCCTTGCGCATCGGCGCGGAGGCCGGGTCCTGGCCGGCGGCGTTCAGCGCGCAGAGGGCCGACCAGGTGCCGTAGATGTAGTTCATGCCCCAGCGGCCGTACCAGCTGCCGTCCTCCTCCTGGTCGGCCAGGAGATAGTCGACGGCCCGGGCGAGGGTGGAGCTCGTCTGCTTGGTCTCGCCGAGCTGCGCCAGCATCGAGATGCAGCGGGCGGTCACGTCGGCGGTCGGCGGGTCGAGCAGGGCGCCGTGGTCGGAGAACGGGATGTAGTTCAGGTAGTGATAGGTGTTGTCGGCGTCGAAGGCGGCAAAGCCGCCGTCGCGGCTCTGCAGGCCCTCGATCCACTCGCGGGCGCGGGCGATCGAGTGGGTGTAGTCGGAGCCGCCCTCGCCGGGGCCGAGGCGGGTCTGGGCCCGGTCCATCGCCATCGCCACCACGGCGGTGTCGTCGAGGTCGGGATAGTGCGGGTTGTTGTACTGGAACGCCCAGCCGCCCGGGCGCACGTCCGGCTTGCGGGCCGCCCAGTCGCCCTTGATGTCGAGGACCTGGAGGGGCTTGAGCCATTCGAGGGCGGCGCGGGCCTGGCGCTCGTTCTCCGGCCCGCCGGCCTCCATCAGGGCGTGGGCGGCGAGGGCCGTGTCCCAGACCGGCGACAGGCAGGGCTGGACGTAGGCCTCGTGCTCCTTGACGGTGACGAGCTTCTCCACCGCCGAACGCGCCGTGACCACCAGGGGATGGTCCTCCGGATAGCCCAGCGCCTCGTACATCAGCACCGAGTTGGCGATGGCCGGGAAGATGGCGCCGAGACCGTCCTCGCCGTTCAGCCGCTCGCTGACGAAGGCCACCGCCTTGTCGATGGCGCGCGCTCGGGGCTTGGCCGGGAAGAACGGCTCGACCACCCGCAGGATGTCGTCGATGACCGCGAAGACCGGGCGCCAGGGCGAGGCCTCCTGGGCGCCGGAGGGCCAGCGCCGGACCCGCTCGGGATCCTGGGTGAACAGCTCGCGCACGCCGACGCCGCGCGGGTTCTTGGCCCGGGGCTTCTTCACCTGCAGCACGAACAGCGGCACCATCACGGTGCGGGCCCAGTAGGACACCTTGTCGAGGTGGAACGGGAACCACCGCGGCAGCAGCATCACCTCGACCGGCATCACCGGCACGGCGCTCCACGGCACCTCGCCGTAGAGGGCGAGCAGGGTGCGGGTGAAGACGTTGGCATGCGCGGCGCCGCCCCGCTGCAGGATCGCCTCCCGGGCCCGGCGCATATGCGGCGCGTCGATCGGATCGCCGATCATCTTCAGGGCGAAGTACGCCTTCACGGTGGCGCTGATGTCGAGGGGGCCCTCGTGCACCAGGGCCCAGCCGTGATGCAGGACGCTCTGCGTCCGGCGCAGGTAGACGGCGATCTTCTCCTCCAGCTCCCGCTCGGGCACCGAGCCGCGGAAGTGGTGGTAGAGGATGTATTCGGAGGGGATGGTGGCGTCCGCCTCCAGCTCGAAGCACCAATGCCCGTCGGCATGCGCCAATTGCGTCAGCGCCCGGGACGCCGCCGACACCCGCCGCTCGACCTCGTCGAGGGTGATGTCCTGCGTGCTCTTGCGTTGCAGCGTCTCGACCTTGCCCACGGTGTCTCTGCCTTCCTCAAGCGTAGGCGGCTCCGCCTCGCCGCCCATGATGCCATCCCGATTCGTTTTTGCAGCGCACAAAACGCCGCACACGCCTACGCTGTTCCCGAAAGCAGGCCCTGGCGTCAAGCGGCTCCGCGCAACGCAGCGTTGTCGCCAGCGCGAACGCCGGTGCCGGCCCCAGCCAGGATCTGCGCGGCCGCCGCCCCGGACCGAATTGCCCCCTCAATGGTCGAGGGCAGCCCGGTCGCGGTCCAGTCTCCCGCCAAGGCCAGGTTGGCGATGTGCGTGCGCGCACCGGGCCGACGGGCGGCCTCGGCGGGCGTGGCCGCGAAGGTGGCACGCTTCTCCTTGACGATCTGCCACCGCGGCAGGGGCTCGCCGGAAAACCCCGAGAGCCGCGAGACCTCGTCCCAGATCGTGCGGGCGAGCTCGTCGCGCGGCACGTCGAGCAGGCGGTCGGCGCCGCTGATCGTCACCGAGAGCCGGTCGGGGTAGGAGAAGAGCCACTCGGTCACGCCGCCGACGACACCCAGCAGCAGCGGCGCTCCCGGCTTCGGGGGCAGCGCGAAATGGGCGTTGACGATCGAGCGGTGGCTCTGCGGTACGCTCAATCCCGGCATCAGATCGGCGGCGACCCACGGCGGCAGGGCCAGCACAGCCGCGTCGTCGGGCCCGAGCTCCTCCGTGCCGTCCGTGAAGTCGAGCCGGGTCAGGCGCCCGCCCTCGATGCCGAGACCGCGCAGGCGCCGGCCGAAGCGCATCTCGGCGCCCGCCTTCGCCAGAGCCGCCAGGGCCGGGTCGACGAAGGCTGCGGAGAGG
>JAEWKL010000588.1 GCA_023386115.1 Pseudomonadota bacterium | reverse complement strand
GGCCGAGAACGTGCGCGCGGCCGAGCTCGCGGGCCTCGCCTTCGCGTTCCGGGCCCGGGCCGTCGCGATCGTGGTGGTGTCGCTGTGGCTCCTCGTGCTGGTGCCCTGGCCGCGCGACCTCTATTATCTCTCGGTCGCCGGGCTGTTCTTCCTCCTCGGCTACGTGCCCTACCGGTTGCGGCATCACACCCGGGCGGGGTGGATCAAGCTTGGCTTCACGGTCCTCGACATCGCGCTGATGACGGCGGCGATCATCGTGCCGCCGCCGGCCGGGCTCGGGGTCGACTGGCCGGTCCAGACCCGGCTGCGCACCCCGGAATTCCTCTACGTGCTCCTCCTCCTCGGCGAGGCAGCGCTGACCTACTGGCCGGTCGCGGTGCTGTGGACCGGGACCTGGATCGCGGCGATCTGGTCGCTCGGCGTCTGGCTGGTCTATGGCCGTGCCGACACCGTGCGCTTCGGCGACGTTGCCCGCGACGGACGCCTGAGCGCGGAGGCCGCCCTTCGGGTCTTCCTCGATCCGACCTATGTCGGCCTGACCCCGCTCTGGACGCAGGTCATCGTCACCGGCCTCTTCACCCTGCTGCTCGCCATCGCGGTGTGGCGGGGCCGGGGCACGATGCTGGCGCAGGTGCGCGCCGAGGTCGTGCGGGCCGACCTCGCCCGCTACGTCTCGCCCGACGTGGCCGACGCGCTCGCCGCCCGGGCCCATGCGGGTTTCGGGGCGCCACAGACCCGGGTGGTGGCGGTTTTGTTCGCCGATGTGGTCGGCTTCACCGGCCTGAGCGAGGGCTTGGGACCCGAGCGCGCCTTCGCTCTCCTGCGCGGCTTCCGCGAGCGCAGCTGCAAGGTGGTCTTCCGCCACGCCGGCACCCTCGACAAGTTCCTGGGCGACGGATTCATGGCGACCTTCGGCGGCCTTGACGGGCGTGGCGACGGCGCCGCCCGGGCGGTGGCCTGCGCCCTCGCGCTCCAGGACGAGATCGACGCCTGGAACGCCAAGCGGCAAGCCCGCGGCGCGGTGCCGGTGCGGGTCGCGGTCGGGGTGCATTGCGGGCCGGTGGTGATCGGCAACATCGGCACCGACCAGCGGGTCGAGTTCACGGTGATCGGCGATGTCGTCAACGTCGCGAGCCGGCTGCAGGCGGCCACCCGCGAGATCGGCGGCCGCATCGTCATTTCGGAAGGCTGCCTCTCGGCTGCCGGACCGGGGGCGGCGGGCCGGTTCGCCCGCGCGCTCCCCCTGACCCTGCGCGGCCGCCTCCAGCCGATCACGGTCCATATCGCCGAGTGACGATCCGCGGAGCGACTATCCGCGCTGCAGGATCTCGATGCGCACGCCGTCCGGTCCCTCGAAGAAGGCGATCCGCAGCCCCGGCTTCACGTCGGTGATCCCCGAGACCAGGGGGATGCCGCGGGCGGCGAGGTCTGCCACCGTCGCCTCGATATCCTCGACTCGCAGGCCGATATGCTCGATGCCGCGATGAGGCGGGACAGCGGCCGGCGCGATGCCCTCGGGCGCCTGCTCGATGAACATCCGCATCCCGCCGAGATCGAGGATGATCCGGCTCGGGCTCTCGCCGCCCTCGCGTCCGGTCTCCCGCGCCTCCAGCACGTCGACATAGAACCGCGCCGCCGCCACCGCGTCCCGGCTGCGCAGGTGGAGGTGGTCGTACACGTAGCTCATGCGGATCTCCCTCCGGAGCGTCCCGTCGCGCTCCGTCGTCACGGCGCAGGTTACGTCGCCCGCTCACACGGCGATAGGCGTCGCGGTCTGCGCGCAGCGAGGAAGACGGCCGCGGTTGACGCGCCGCCGCGCACCGCCCTAGAGAAGAGGCATCCGGATCCCGCGCCTTCGCGGGCGGTTCGGAAGGGTGGCCGAGTGGTTTAAGGCAGCGGTCTTGAAAACCGCCGTGGGGGCGACCCCACCGTGGGTTCGAATCCCACCCCTTCCGCCAAGTCATTTTTCTATTTTACCAGCAAAATCAAATGCTTAGCGCCATTGCTTGACGGGCGCCCTAGCGGCAGGGCACGATTTCGTCCAACGCAACGTCCAACATCGCCGCCCGCCGATGCCCGAGTTTCTGACGCGACGCCAGGGCTTCTGGCACTTCGTCCGGCGTGTCCCGGAGACGTTCGCCGCCCTCGACCGGCGCGGCATCGTCAAGCGCTCGACCCACATCCGGATCGCGGACGACCCGCGGGGCCTGCGTGCCGCGCGTGCGGCAGCGCAGATGAACGGGGAGCTGGAGGCCTACTGGCAGGGCCTCGCCGGCGGCCAGAGCGCGGAGGCGAAGGCGCGCTACGAGGCCGCGCGCAAGCGCGCCCGGCAGCTCGGCTTCAGCTACATGCCGGCCGCGGAGGTGGCGGCGCAGCCGCTCGCCGAGATCCTGGCCCGGATCGAGGCCCTGGCCGCACGCAACGCGGCCGACGACCCGGTGGCCCGCGGGGCGGTGCTCGGCAAGGAGCCGGTGCCGGCCGTGATGCTGTCGCAGCTCTTCGAGCAGTACGAGACCCTGACGAAGTCCTCGCGCCAGGACCTCTCGCCCGACCAGCTGCGCAAGTGGGGCAACCCGAAGAAGCGGGCGCTCGCCAACCTGCTGAAGGTGATCGGCGACAAGCCCGTCACCGAGCTCACCCGCAACGATGCCCTCGACTTCCGGGCCTGGTGGCAGGAGCGCGTCCTCGTCGAGGGCATCGAGATCGGGACGGCCAACAAGGACGTCGGCCACATCAACCGCATGCTCCGGCAGATCGAGCGCAGCCACCGGCTCGGCATGGGGCCGGTCTTCGCCGAGCTGCGGCTCGAAGGCGAGACGCAGGGCCAGCGCGTCGCCTTCACGGCCGAGTGGGTGCAGACCCGCATCCTGGCGGACGGCGCCCTGGACGCGCTCAACCCGGAAGCTCGGCGCATCCTCTACGTCATGGCCGAGACGGGGATGCGGCTGTCGGAGATCTGCAACCTGACGGCGGAGACGATCCGACTGGACCACGCGGTGCCGCACGTCGTGGTGCGGGCGGACGGCCGGCGGATGAAGACCGAGCAGTCGGCGCGCGAACTGCCGCTGGTCGGGGTGGCGCTGATGGCCGCGCAGGCGCAGCCGGAAGGCTTCCCGCGCTACCGGGACAAGGCGGCGTCGCTCTCGGCGATCACCAACAAGGTGATGCGCACGGCCGGCCTGCTGCCCTTGCCTGGGCAGTCGGCCTACTCGTTCCGGCATTGCTTCGAGGACCGGCTGACGGCCGTGGAGGCGCCCGAGAAGCTGATCGCCGCGATGATGGGCCACAAGTACCAGAGGCCGCGCTATGGATCAGGCCCGAGCCTGGCGCAAAAGCGCGAGTGGCTCCAGCGGATCGCGTTCAAGCCGCCCGTGCGGGTGTAGACATAGATGCACGGCCGATCTGCACGATGAGCGGAATCGCTCGGGCTCAAGCCCGGATCCAGCCGGCACCATAATCCTTCAGCACGCGCTCGGCCCTCTGCCGTGGCGTCCCGATCCGGCGCGCCTCGATCAGCTCGGCCTCCAGTCGCTCCAGGATCGGCAGATAGACCTCGGTCCCGTCCTGGACCACGATGGACGCGAGCCGCACCAGTGCCCGCTCGATGCGCTCGGGCGTGACCGGCTCGGGCGAGGGGAGGCGCGCGGCGGGCCTCATTGCCGCTCCCGGCGCGGCAGCGCGACGCGCCGGCTTGACGGCTCGGAGGCGTCGCGGACCGCACCGGCCTCGTCCGGGTTCTCGCTCAGGGCGAGGGGCAGGCGGATGCCCTGCCGGGTGAAAGGGTCGGCCTCCCTCACGGAGCCGTCTCCGCGAGCGGGTCGGCGGCACTATCGATCCTTGGCGCAGCCATCAGCATGCCGCCCGCACCGGCTGCACCTCGCCGCCGACGATCAGCCGGCCCTCGGCGGAGAAGGCGTAGGAGAGCCCCGCGACGCTCGGCAGCGTGACGGTCTCGATGCGCCGCGAGGCGGGCTGGACGGTGGCCGGCGGCTCGCCGATCAGTCGGCCGATCAGGGCGGCATCGCCCGCAACGTAGAGGCGTGAGGCGGTCTCGCCCGGGAGGCGCCGGCGCGTGATCGAGGCGCCGGTGTCGACAAGCGCGTGACGGAGCGCCCGCACCGTCTTCTCGAGCGCCTTGGGCGAGCGCTCCAGGGCGGCGGCGAGGCTGGCGTAGCTGTGGGGCTCGCCGGAGCGCGCGAGGGCCCGCAGGACGCGGCGCAGGGCCGGGG
>JAEWKL010000532.1 GCA_023386115.1 Pseudomonadota bacterium | reverse complement strand
TCGCGCCGCCCGACTCGGCCAGCACCTTCGTGATCGCCGCCGTCAGCGACGTCTTGCCGTGATCGACGTGACCGATCGTCCCGATGTTGCAGTGCGGCTTCGTCCGCGAAAACTTTTCCTTGGCCATCGCCAAAACTCCGTCGATCGAATGCTTGCGAGATAGTCTTTGATGGTGCCCGCCGTGGCGGGCACCGAAGCCGCGAGCAGGCCGTCAGGGCTCGCTCATCAGGCGTACTTTCGCCTTAGGCGTACTTGGCAACCACCTTCTCGGCCTCGCCGCGCGGGACCTCTTCGTAGTGGTCGAACTGCATCGTGAAGTTCGCGCGGCCCTGGGTGAAGGAGCGCAGCTGGTTCACGTAGCCGAACATGTTGGCGAGCGGCACCATCGCGTTGATGACGTTGGCGTTGCCGCGCATGTCCTGGCCCTGGATCTGGCCGCGCCGGGAGTTCAGGTCGCCGATGACCGAGCCTGTGTAATCCTCCGGGGTCACGACCTCGACCTTCATCACCGGCTCGAGCAGGACCGAGCCACCCTTCTGGAGGGCCTCGCGGAGCGCCGCCCGCGAGGCGATCTCGAAGGCCAGCGCCGAGGAGTCGACCTCGTGGTAGGCGCCGTCGATCAGCTCCACCTTGATGTCGACCACCGGGAAGCCCGCCAGGATACCGGCGGTCAGCACGCTGTTGAGGCCCTTCTCGACGCCCGGGATGTACTCCTTCGGCACCGAGCCGCCGACGATCTTCGACTCGAACTGGTAGCCGGCGCCCGGCTCGTTCGGCTCGACCACGAACTTCACCCGCGCGAACTGGCCGGTACCGCCGGTCTGCTTCTTGTGGGTGTAGTCGATCTCGGTGCGCTTGGTCAGCTTCTCCCGATACGCGACCTGCGGCTGGCCGATATTGGCCTCGACCTTGTAGGTGCGCTTCAGGATGTCGACCTTGATGTCGAGGTGGAGCTCGCCCATCCCCTTCAGGATGGTCTGGCCCGACTCCTGATCCGTGGAGACCCGGAAGGACGGGTCCTCGGCGGCGAGCTTCGAGAGCGCAATGCCGAGCTTCTCCTGGTCCGCCTTGGACTTGGGCTCGACGGCGATCTCGATGACCGGCTCCGGGAACTCCATCTTCTCGAGGATCACCGCCTTGACCGGGTCGCACAGCGTGTCGCCGGTGCGGGTGTCCTTGAGACCGGCGAGCGCCACGATGTCACCCGCGAACGCCTCCTTGATGTCTTCGCGGTTGTTCGCGTGCATCAGGAGCATGCGGCCGACCCGCTCCTTCTTGTCGCGGGTCGAGTTGATGACGTTCGCGCCGGACTCGACCTTGCCCGAATACACGCGGCAGAACGTGATCGTGCCGACGTGGGGATCGTCCATGATCTTGAAGGCGAGCATGGAGAACGGATCGGAATCGACCGGACGCCGGACGACCTCTTCCTCGGTCTTGAAGTCGATGCCCTTGATCTCGCCGCGATCGGCGGGCGACGGCAGGTAGTCGACCACCGCGTCGAGCAGGGGCTGGACACCCTTGTTCTTGAACGCCGAGCCGCACAGCACCGGGTGGAAGGCGCGACGCTGCACCGCCGTGCGCACCAGCTTGCGCATGGTGTCCTCGTCCGGCTCGGTGCCGTCGAGGTAGGCCGCCATCGCGTCGTCGTCCATCTCGACGCAGGCCTCGACCAGCTTGGTGCGGTACTCCGCAGCCTGGTCGGCGAGGTCGGCCGGGATCTCCTCCTCGGAGTAGTTGGCGCCGAGCGCCTCACCCGACCACACGATCGCCTTCATCTTGATCAGGTCGATGACCCCCTTGAAGGAGCTCTCGGCGCCGATCGGCAGCTGCAGGCAGACCGGCTTGCCGGCGACGCGGTCGATGATGTCGGCGACGCACTTGAAGAAGTCGGCGCCGATCTTGTCCATCTTGTTGACGAACACGACGCGCGGCACGTCGTACTTGTCGGCCTGGCGCCACACCGTCTCGGTCTGCGGCTCGACGCCCTGGTTGCCGTCGAGGACGCAGACGGCGCCGTCGAGCACGCGCAGCGAACGCTCCACCTCGATGGTGAAGTCGACGTGGCCGGGAGTGTCGATGATGTTCAGGCGCTTGTCGCGCCAGAAGCAGGTGGTCGCAGCCGAGGTGATCGTGATGCCACGCTCCTGCTCCTGCTCCATCCAGTCCATCGTGGCGGCGCCCTCATGGACCTCGCCGATCTTATGGGACTTGCCGGTGTAGTAGAGGATCCGCTCGGTCGTCGTGGTCTTGCCGGCATCGATGTGGGCCATGATGCCGAAGTTGCGGTAGTCCTCGATCGCGTGCGTGCGGGGCATCGGGGGGCTCCTGAAGAAGGGGGCCGCCGCGCCAAGAGGGCGGCGGCGAAGCAGCGTTTACCAGCGATAGTGCGAGAACGCGCGGTTGGCCTCGGCCATCCGGTGGGTGTCCTCGCGCTTCTTCACGGCGTTGCCGCGGTTGTTGGCGGCGTCGAGCAGCTCGGCGGAGAGGCGCTCGACCATGGTGCGGTCGTTGCGCGAGCGGGCGGCCTGGATCAGCCAGCGGATCGCCAGCGCCTGGCGGCGCTCGGTGCGGACCTCGACCGGGACCTGGTAGGTCGCGCCGCCGACGCGGCGGGAGCGGACCTCGATCGCCGGGGCGACGTTGTCGAGGGCAGCGCGGAACACCTCGATCGGGTTCGCCTTGGCGCGGGCCTCGATGATGTCGAACGCGCCGTAGACGATGCTCTCGGCGACCGACTTCTTGCCCTCGTACATCACCGAGTTCATGAACTTGGTGAGGACGACGTCGCCGTACTTGGCGTCGGGGATGATCTCGCGCTTCTCGGCGCTGTGGCGGCGGGACATCGCTCGCTCCGTTCTTAAGCTCTAAAAATCAACTGTTGTGTCCCACGCAGGCCGCCTGAGCCAAAGGCCGGCGACATCCTTGCGGGACAGGCGATAGAGGTACCAATTCGCGTCGACTTACTTCGGACGCTTGGCGCCGTACTTCGAGCGACGCTGCTTGCGGTTCTTGACGCCCTGGGTGTCGAGCACGCCGCGCAGGATGTGGTAGCGCACGCCCGGAAGATCCTTCACGCGGCCGCCGCGGATCATCACCACGGAGTGCTCCTGAAGGTTGTGGCCCTCGCCCGGGATATAGCCGATGACCTCGAAGCCGTTGGTCAGGCGCACCTTGGCGACCTTACGAAGCGCCGAGTTCGGCTTCTTCGGGGTCGTGGTGTAGACGCGGGTGCAGACGCCGCGCTTCTGCGGGCAGGCATCGAGGGCCGGCACCTTGTTGCGGGCCTTCTGCGCCTTCCGCGGATTGGCGATCAGCTGGTTGATCGTCGGCATGCCATTCCTCTCGCAACGCATCGCCGTCCTGGCGACCGTCGTTTCGCAAAATCTCGTCTGAACGACCGTCGCTTCGGGAAGAAGCGCAACGCAAATCGCGCCCCAGGCTGAAACCAGCCTTTGGCGCGCCATGCGAGCAGAGGACCACCGGGAGCAAAGCCCCAGCGATCATGCCGGTCTGACACGTGTCAGTCGGTTGAAGTTCGGTCGCGTTTAGGAGACTTGGATCGAGGCACGAGGGGCACGTCGATCAGCTGTCGCCTACGGCCAGCCGTTCAGTAGGAGGGCCTATTACGGGCTCATCCCGACGCCGTCAAGCGGAAACTTTCCTTTAAAGCTTGGCTGCTTACGCGAAAAGGCCGGCGCCCCCCGGGGGGGGCGCCGGGCGGGGTTGTGGTG
>JAEWKL010000467.1 GCA_023386115.1 Pseudomonadota bacterium | reverse complement strand
GCCGGATCATGGTGATTCTCCGTGATCAATGCGCGAGGAAGAGCGGGACGGGGGCGTTGTTCAGGAGCGAGCGGGTCACGCCGCCGAACAGGACTTCCCGTGTGCGGGAATGCCCGTAGGCCCCCATCACGATCAGGTCGGCCCGGATCAGGCCGGCATGGGTCCTGAGCGTCTCGGCGAGGCTGCCCGCCTGCGGCAGGTCGCTGACCGTGACGGCGACGCCGTGCCGGGCGAGGTGACGGGCGAACTCGGCCCCCGGGACCGTCGTGAGCAGGTCTTCCGCGTCCCCGACCGACACGATCTCCACGGCCTCCGCCGCGCGCAGGAGCGGCAGGGCCTCGTGGGCGGCGCGGGCCGCCCGCAGGCTGCCGTCCCAGGCGACGAGGATCCGCCGCCCGGCGAAGACCGGATGCGAGCGCGGCACGGCGAGGACCGGACGGCCGCTGCCCAACAGCGCCGCCTCGATCGTCTCGCGCGAGAGGATCTCGCTGCGCGGATCGAGGTCGAGGATCGTCAGGTCGTGCAGGCGGGCCTCGGCGGCGAGCCGGTGCACCACCTCGGGATAGGGCAGGCGGGGCGCCTCCCAGGTGCAGACCAGGCCGGCCTGCGCCGCCGCGCCGGCCGCGTTCTCGGCCAAGGCGCGGGCGAGGGCGTCGAGCCGGCGGTCGACGATCCCGATACCCGGGTCGGCGGTGCCCTGAAGCCAAGCATCGCTGCCGACGAGGCACCAGGATGCCGACTGGATCGTCACGTGGGCGCCGGCGGCCTCCGCCAGGGACAGCCCGTACCCGATCGCCGGCGGGACCGGATCGTGCTCGCCTTCCACGATCGTGCCGATGAGGATGTCGCGCAGGGCGGCGAGCGGGGAGGGAGCGTGCATCGACATGGATCGTCTCCGGACCGGTCTTGGCACCATGGTTCGCCCCGAGGGGACCAGCCGGCCTTGATCCAGCTCAAGCCACCCCCTGCTCGATCGGCACACGGCCTCCGGCACCTCGGCGATCGTTCACGGGCGATCGTGGCCTTGCGCTGCTCCGCGAAGTCCCGGTCGTCGGCGAAGGGGAGGGTGGCTTGCCCTGGAGGTGGACGTGGTCGGCGAAGGCCGAAGAGGTCCGGTCGTCCCGCGCCCAGGCGGCGCGCTCTCCCCAGATGACGCTGCCGGCGACGGAGGCGGCGACCCCTTCGCCCGGAAGCGCCTTGATGAACGCGCGTCTCGTCGACATCGGGCAACTCCGCCACAGGCGGGATCAGTCGGAGGCCGGGATCGCCCGACGCCGAGGCGGTCCGCGCCAAGTAAGACAGCACCACGCGTATCAGCGCCACGTGCAGACCCGGCGTCCTCTCCGCCACCAGCATACGCGGCGGCGGCGGCGGCGCGGGACCACGACGACGGCTTGGGCCTTCTGGACGAGCGGGTCCTCGTTCTGCCCGCCGACCGGTCCCGCGTTCAGGAGCGCGGCATCTGCCGTGCTCGTCGCGAGGGCCAGGCAGGCGGCTGCCAAGGCGGCGGACGAGAAGCCCGCGAGGACGGCACGACGCGACAGGGATTCGCGAGTCATCGAGTCCATGGCCATCACTCCCTGATCAACCCGACTCGACGGCCTCGCACCTCCACACCGTCGAGGCCGTCTCACCAACGGCGTCTCATCGCGAGGCGGCCGGCGAGGCCTGCGCCTCTCCGAACAGACCGACTCCGAGCCAGGACAGGCCGGCGCCCAGGAGGTCGCAGGAGACGAACAGCCCGATCGCCCACAGTCCGGAATACGGCCACTTCGCGATGATGGCGGCGCCCAGCATCACCGAGAGCCCGGCGAAGAGGATCACGGTGGCGCGGGACTTCCGCACCTCGTGGGCGAAGGCCGCGACCGCGCGCGCCACGCCCGAGGCGATCAGGGTCGCCCCGAGAACGAGCGTGAGGGCGAGCGAGGCCTCGAGGGGCCGGAAGACCGCGACGACTCCGCCCGCGAGGTAGATCAGGCCGGCCAGGAACCGCCCGATGCGGGAGCCGAGGGCTTCGACAGTCTTGGATCGCGCGAGAGCTTCGATGATCTCGACGATGCCGGCGACGATCAACAGGATGCCGAACCACAGCGTATTGGCGACCGTGACAGTCGTGACCATGAACAGGTCCGTGGCACCGAGGAGCAGCAAGGCGCAGCCGATCGCGATGAACCAGCCGCGACCGCGACCTGCGCCGAGAGGCGAGCGATCGAGGATGGCCAAACCGCTCATCTGTCGCCTCCATCGTCAGTTCAGATCCCGAGCGAGGATCGAAATCATGGATTGACCGGGAGTCTGTGCTCGATATTGACGAAGCAGCGTTGATATGGATCAAGAA
The DNA here is from genome assembly GCA_023386115.1 of Pseudomonadota bacterium. GTDB lineage: Bacteria > Pseudomonadota > Alphaproteobacteria > Rhizobiales > Beijerinckiaceae > Methylobacterium. The sequence goes on along the minus strand of JAEWKL010000467.1, from coordinate 1,190 downwards.
GATGCCTGCGCCGGACGCGGTACGATCCTGCTTCTCGGAGGGCCGAGGGGCTGTACGAGACGGGACATCCCCTGCCGTGTTCGATCGACGCCGCTCGCGCCCGACCTGCCCTCGCCCGATAGGCCTCCCGGCCGCGGCTCCTCTGCTCCTGATCCTCATGCGTGCGGAGGGCCGCGCCGCCTCCGCGCATCCCGACTGGTCCGAGGCGGTGGTCGGGCCGGTGGACCGGGCGGTGACGGCGTTCTCGGACGGGCTGCTGGCGCGGCTCGACCGGATCGCCGCGGCCGGCACCGACCTCGATCTCGTCCGGTCCGCCCTCGCCGCCGCCGGATGGTCGCCGCTGCAGCTCCTGGCCGCGATCGCGGCCGTGGTGGTCGCGGGTCTCGCAGCGGACCGGGGGACCGCCCATGCCCTCGGCCGCACGGGCGGCAGGAGCGGCGGGGCGAGGGGGACCTGGATCGCACGCTGCGGTCTCTGCGCCGCCACCGCGCTCGGAGCCGGCTTCGCCGTCGCCGCTCTCGTCTCCGGCGAGACCGGGGCCGTCCGTCGCACCCTCCACGCCTGGGCCCTCGTCGTCCCGCTCGCCGGGCTCGCCGCGCCCCTGATCCGGGCCGCGATCATCGAACAATCCGCCGGCCGGCGCGGCAAGCGTCTCGTTCCGCTCGCGCGCGGTCTGTCGATGGCGGTGGCCTGGGCGCTCGCCGGCATCGCGCTCCTGAGGATGCTCGCGCTCTGGGAGGCGGGACGCGGGTTGCGCGACCTCGTGGGAACCGCGGTCGTCGCGGTCCCGACCGCCGCCCTGATCGCGGGCGCCTATGCGCGCGCCGGCCGGCCGTTGGCCGCCACGCTCGCCGGACCACGTCCCCGGAGCAGCGGGCGGCGCGTCCTCGCCCGATCCTGGCCGGTCATCGCCGTCTTCATCGTCGTCGTGACGGTCCTGGCGTCGCAGGTGGCGACGACGCTCGGGCGGCCGCTCCCGCCGCTCGCGACCCTGGTCACGCTGATCCTCGTGCTGATCTGGCCGCATCTCGACCGGCGGATCTCGGCCTGGGCCGAACGCGGATTCCACGCCGAGTCTGTCCCGGTCGCGGCCGTCGCGGCCCGCCGCACGGCCCGGATGGCCCTCGCCGCGGTGATCGGTGCGGCGCTCGCCGCCCTGTGGGGGGCGCCCGCCGCCCTCGGTCTCGGCA
>JAEWKL010000046.1 GCA_023386115.1 Pseudomonadota bacterium | reverse complement strand
GCGGATCCCCGGCCGTCCCCTGCGGCCGCGGCACCAGATCGACCGGGAGCGACGCCGATGATGCCCGAACTGCGCGTGCTGTACTTCGAGGACCTGAGCGTCGGCCTGTCCGAGACGCTGTCGAAGACCATCGCGGCTTCCGACGTGGTCGGCTTCGCGGAGATCACCGGCGACCGCAACCCGATCCATCTCTCGGAGCACTTCGCCGCCCGCACGCCGTTCGGCACCCGCATCGCCCACGGCCTCTACACCGCCGGGTTGATCTCGGCGGTGCTCGGCACCCGCCTGCCCGGCCCCGGCGCGATCTACATCAGCCAGAGCCTCAACTTCCGCGCGCCGGTGCGCATCGGCGACACCGTCGACGTCACCGTGGAGGTGGCCGAGCTGGTGCCGGAGCGCCGCCGCGCCCGCCTTACCTGTATCTGCGCCGTCAACGGCGAGACGGTGCTCGACGGCGAGGCCCTGGTGAAGGTACCGACGAAGGCCGAGGCCGATCCGCTGGCCGCCCGCAAGGGCTGAGGAATTCCCGATTGAAGGACGTTCGGGTTGAAGGAAGTTCGGGTTGAAGGAATCTTGGGCCGGGGGTAGCCCGGCTTGGTGATGACCCCGATCCCGATCGACGATCCCGAAGACCCGCGGCTCGCCGCCTACACGCAGATGCGCGAGCGCGACCTCGTCGGCCGCGAGGGGCGCTTCATCGCCGAGGGCGAGGTGGTGCTGCGGGTCCTGCTCTCGGGCCGCGCCCGGTTCCGGGTCGAGTCGGTCCTGCTCTCGCCGGAGCGCCTGCCCGGTCTGGCGCCGGCGCTCGCGCATCTCGACGCGCCGGTCTACCTCGCCGCCAAGGCGGTGATGGAGGCGGTGGCGGGTTTTCCGATCCATCGCGGCGTGCTGGCGGTGGGCCTGCGCGGGCCGGAGCCCTCGCCCGATTCCCTGGTGCCGGCGGGCCCGGCCCTGCTCGTCGGTCTCGTGGGGCTCGCCAACCACGACAATGTCGGGGGGATTTTTCGCAACGCCGCCGCCTTCGGGGCCGACGCGGTGCTCCTCGACGCCGGGACCTGTGACCCGCTCTACCGCAAGGCGATCCGGGTCTCGGCCGGCACGAGCCTGACGATGCCCTTCGCCCGGGTGCCGACCGGCGACGACCTCTTGGCCCTGTGCGAGCGCCGGGCGCGCGTGCCGGTCGCCCTCTCGCCGCGCGGCGAGGACATCACGGCCCTGCCGCCCCTGCCCCGCGCCCTGCTGCTGCTCGGCACCGAGGGCCCCGGCCTGCCCGAGGCGCTGATGGCCCGCGCCCGCCGGGTGGCGATCCCGATGGCGCCGGGGGTCGATTCGCTCAACGTCGCGGTGGCGGGGGCGGTGGCCCTGCACCGGCTCGGCGGGGGACGGTTGACGGGAGCCTGACCGCGCCTCCGGCGCGGTCGGCCTGTCACCCGGGTTCAGGCCGAGCGGGCGACGACGCGCAGTCCCCGCGGCTCACGCCGAAAACCGCCTGACAGCCGGCACGGATCGACGGCCCCGCGCACCGCAATCCAGGACAATATCCACACCCGCCCCCACCGCGACAATGCGCAGCCATTGCCGGCTCAAGGCCGCGCGCCACAACTAGGCCGTACGCGCGGGCAACCGTCGTCAGTCAGGCAGGAGGTGGAGCGTTGTTGCAGCCGCGGGATGGGTACCGCACCCTGTCGGGGCGGCGGGCGGTGGTGGTCGGAGCCGGGCCGGGCGGCCTCGCGGTGGCGCTGATGCTCGCCCGCGACGGCGTGCAGGTGACGGTGATCGAGAAGGAGGAATGCGTCGGCGGGCGCACCCGCACGGTCACGGCGCCGGGCGGCTACAGGTTCGACATCGGTCCGACCTTCTTCCTCTATCCGCGCATCCTGGCCGACATCTTCGAATCCTGCGGCGAGCGGCTGGAGGACCACCTCACCCTCGAGCGGCTCGATCCGCAATACCACCTCGTCTTCGAGGGCGGCGGCGAGATCCGGGCGACGCCGGACGTCGCGCGGCTCGAGGCCGAGATCGCCCGCATCGCACCGGACGACGCCAGGAACGTGCGTCGTTTCCTCGACGACAACCGCCGCAAGCTCGCGTCCTTCATCCCGGTGCTGCAGCAGGCCTGCGACTCGCTCCGCAGCTTCGTCTCCCCGGCGATGCTGGCGGCCCTGCCGCTCCTGCGCCCGCACGCCACCGTCGACCGCGACCTCAAGCGCTACTTCAAGGATCCGCGGGTCCGCCTCGCCTTCTCGTTCCAGACCAAATACCTCGGGATGTCGCCGTTCCGGTGCCCGAGCCTGTTCACCATCCTGAGCTTCCTCGAATACGAGCACGGGGTCTACCATCCGGTGGGCGGCTGCGGCGCGGTCTCGGAGGCGATGGCCGGGCTCGCCCGCCGCCTCGGCGTCGAGATCAAGCTCGGCACCTCGGTCGACCGGGTGCTGTTCGAGGGCAAGCGTGCGGTGGGGGTCGAGGCCGGGGGCGAGCGCATCGCCGCCGACGCGGTCGTGATCAACGGCGACTTCGCCAAGGTCGTGCCCGAACTCGTGCCCGAGGCACGCCGGCCGCGCTGGCGCGACGCCAAGGTGGCGAAGGCCCGCCTCTCCTGCTCGACCTACATGCTCTATCTCGGCATCGAGGGCCGGATGCCGGAGAGCCTCGGCCACCACACCATCCTCCTGTCGGAGGATTACGCCCGCAACATCCGCGAGGTCTCCGACGGGGTGCTGCCGATGCAGCCCTCGGTCTACGTCCAGCATGCCGGCTACACCGACGGCGGCATGGCGCCTCCCGGCCATACCAGCCTCTACGTGCTGGTGCCGGTGCCGAACCTGCGCGCCGGGATCGACTGGGCGAGCGTCGGCCCGTCCTACCGCGCGTTGGTGCTCAAGCGGCTGGAGAAGCTCGGCCTCACCGACATCGAGTCGCGCATCCGCTACGAGCGCGTGGTCGATCCGACCCAGTGGCGCGACGAGTTCGCGGTGCATGAGGGCGCGACCTTCAACCTGTCGCACGATCTCGGGCAGATGCTGTACTTCCGGCCCCATAACCGCTTCGGGCCCGGGCTCTATCTCGTCGGCGGCGGCACCCATCCGGGCTCCGGCCTGCCGGTGATCTACGAGGGCGCGCGCATCACCGCGCGGTTGATGGCGGAGGATCTGGCGCTCCAGCCGGTCCGCGCCCGCGAGAGGCCCCTCGCCACCGCGCCGAGCCTCGGGGAGGCCTCGTGAGGGCCGCCTTCTTGGCCGCCTTCTTGGCCGCCGCCCTCGCCGTGCTGGCGGCCCCGGCCCCGGCCGCGGCCGCGGACCTCTCGGTCGAGGTCGACGGGGTCGAGCCGGGGGCCGGCCGGGTCTTCGTCGCGCTCTGCACCGGGTCGCTGGCCGAGGAGGCCTGCCGCATCGGCCAGAGCGGGCCGGCCGCGGCCCCCAGCCTGCGCTTCGGCTTCACCGACGTGCCGCCCGGAACCTACGCGGTGGCGGCGTTCCAGGACCTCGACGGCGACGGACGCCTCGGCCGCACGGGCCTCGGGCTGCCGACCGAGCCTTACGGCTTCTCGAACGGCGCCGGCCGGCGCGGCCGCCCGGATTTCGCCGGTGCCGCCTTCCGCTTGCCTGAGCCGGGGACGAGCTTGCGGGTGCGGCTCACCCGCGCCCTGCCGGCGCGGTAGTGCCTCCCGCCGGTGGCGCTCCCTCGGAAAGCCGCAAAACGCTGCTCGGGTGACGGCATGACGTCCGATCCCGCGGCGACCGTCCGCGACCTCGCCTTCTCGTACCGGAACCGCCGCGTCCTCGATGGGATCGACCTCGCCCTGGCGCGGGGCGAGACCGTGGCCTTGCTCGGCCCCAACGGCGCGGGCAAGACCTCGCTGATGCGGCTGCTCGCCGGCCGCCTCGTCCCGGACCGCGGCAGCGTGCGGGTGGCGGGCGGCGATCCGGGCCGCGAGGCCGGGGTGCGGCGCGCCATCGCCTGGGTGCCGCAGGAGATCGCCCTCTACCCGCGCCTGACCGTGCGGGAGAACCTCGAGGTGTTCGCCCGCCTCGCCGGCCTGAAACGGGCGGCGCGGGAGCCGGCGGTGATCCGGGCGCTCGACCGGGCCGGGCTCGACGAGGTGGCGGGCCGCCTCGTCGGGGTGCTCTCCGGCGGCTACCAGCGTCGGGCCAACATCGCGGTGGCGCTGCTGGCCGAGCCCGCCCTGGTCCTCCTCGACGAGCCGACGCAAGGGGTCGACCAGGCCGCCCGGGCGGCGATCCACGCCGTGCTCGAGCGCCTGCCCGAGGCCGGGGCCGCCTTGCTGATCGCCACCCACGACTTCGCCGAGGCCGAGCGCCTGGCCGACCGGATCCTGGTGCTGCAGGACGGCGCCTTGCGCCTCGACGGGCGCCTCGCCGACCTGCTCGCCGGCTTGCGGGCCGGTCCCCCCGAGCACGAGGTGGCGC
>JAEWKL010000345.1 GCA_023386115.1 Pseudomonadota bacterium | reverse complement strand
GGCGCGCAAGCCGCGCTCGCCGGGGAGCTCGATCCGCCGGACGATCCCGCCACGAAGGCCGCGACGCGGCTGCACCTCGCCCGCGTCCTCCTCGGCCGCGTGGCGGGCCGGCTGCGCGGGGATCCCGCACCGACAGGAACCGGTCACGGTGGAGGCCTCGATGGCGCCTGAGAGCCCGGACCGCGAGCACGCGGTCGCGTTCACCCTCAACGGCGAGGCCGTGCGCACCCGGGTCCCGGCCAGGGTGCATCTCGGCGACCTCCTGCGGGAGACCTTCGGCCTCACCGGGGTGCATCTCGGCTGCGAGCACGGCGTCTGCGGCGCCTGCACGATCCTGGTCGACGGGCGGGCGGTGCGCGCCTGCCTGATGCTCGGGGTCCAGGCCGACGGCGCCACCGTCGAGACCGTCGAGGGACTGACCGAGAGCGGCCGCATCCGCGACCTGCAGGACGCCTTCCATGCCCGCAACGCCCTGCAATGCGGCTACTGCACCCCCGGGATGCTGGTCACCGCCGCCGAGCTTCTGGCGGATGAGACCGCCGCCGCCTCGCGCGAGGACATCCGCGCGGCGATCTCCGGCAATTACTGCCGCTGCACCGGCTATCACGCCATCGTGGACGCGATCGCCACCACCGCGGAGGCGCGACGCACCCGCCGGGAGCCCGCCGAATGAGCACGGATCCGGGTCGTCTGACCTTCCTCGACCGGCCGAACAGCTATATCGGCCGCTCGGTCCCGCGGCCGAACGCGCGGCGCCTGCTGGAGGGCCGCGGAACTTACGTCGACGACGTTCCCGCCGCCCGCCTCGCCCACGTCGCCTTCCTGCGCAGCCCGCACGCCCATGCGCGCCTCCTGTCGATCGGGACGGACGCCGCCCGGGCGATGCCGGGCGTGATCGCGGTGGTGACCGGGCCCGAGCTGGCGCAGGTCTGCACGCCGTGGGTCGGGGTGCTCGGCCACTTCAAGGGCCTGCGCTCGGCGCCCCAGCATGCCCTGGCGCCCGAGAGGGTGACCTGGGTCGGGGAGCCGTTCTGCGCCGTCGTCGCCCGGAGCCGCGCCGAGGCCGAGGACGCGCTGGCGGCGATCGAGGTCGCGTTCGAGCCCCTGCCCGCCGTGGTCGAGATGGAGACGGCCCTCGAACCGGGAACGCCGGCGATCCACCCGGATCTCGGCGACAACCTCGCCTTCGAGCGCGTCCTCGATGTCGGCGAGGTGGATGCGGCGTTCCGCGACGCGGCCGTCGTGGTCGAGGAGACGTTCCGGTTCGGGCGGCATACCGGCGTGTGCCTTGAGCCCCGGGCGATCCTGGCCGACTGGGCCCCGGCGGACGGCCTGCTCACCGTCCACCACTCCTTCCAGGCGCCGCACATGATGCAGGACATCCTGTGCAAGCACCTCTCCCTGCACGAGGGGGCGGTGCGGGTGATCTGCAAGGATGTCGGCGGCTCGTTCGGGATCAAGGTCCATATCTACCCCGACGAGATGGCGACCTGCGCGCTGGCGCTGATGCTCAAGCGCCCGGTCAAGTTCGTCGCCGACCGGCTGGAGAGCTTCCAGAGCGACATCCACGCCCGCGACCACCGGGTCACCGCCCGGATGGCGTTCTCGGCCGAGGGCGACATCCTGGCGATCGACATGGACGACCTGACGGGGATCGGACCCTACTCGGTCTATCCGCGCACCAGCGCGGTCGAGGCCAACCAGGTCGTCAACCTGACCGGCGGTCCCTACCGCCACCGGCATTACCGCGCCCGGGCCCGGGTCGTGCTCCAGAACAAGGCGCCGACCTGCCAGTATAGGGCGGTGGGCCACCCGATCGCCACCATGGTCGCCGAGGGACTGGTGGATCTCGGCGCCGCCCGGCTCGGGCTCGATCCGCTGAGGATCCGCGAGCGCAACGTCATCCCGGACGATGCCTATCCGTGCGCCGGCGTCTCGGGCATCAGGCTCGAGAAGCTGTCCCACCAGGCGGCGCTCGCCAAGCTCAAGGCGATGATGGGCTACGACGCCTTGCGGGCCGAGCAGGCGGTCCTGCGCGAGCAGGGCGTCCATCGCGGCATCGGGCTCGCGGCGTTCATCGAGATCACCAACCCCTCCGCCGCCTTCTACGGGGTCGGGGGCGCGCGCATCTCCTCGCAGGATGGCTGCACGGTCCGGCTCGACCCGCAGGGCGGCGTCGTCGCCGCCATCAGCGTGACCGAGCAGGGCCAGGGCACCGAGGGCATCGTCGCCCAGATCGTTGCCACCGCCACCGGCGTTCCGATGAACAAGGTCCGGGTGGTCTCGGGCGACACGCAGGCGACCCCCTATGGCGGCGGCACCTGGGCCTCGCGCGGGGCCGGCATCGGCGGCGAGGCCGCCTGGCAGGCCGGCAAGGCGCTTCGCGAGAACGTCGTGGCGGTGGCGGGCGCGATCCTCCAGGCCGATCCCCGGAGCCTCGACCTGCGCGACGGGGCCGTGGTGGATGCCGCGACGGGCATGGAGCGCATGACGCTCGCGGAACTCGGCCGCATCGTCTACTTCCGGCCTGACACCCTGCCGCCCGGCGTGCAGCCGGAATTCGTCGCGACCCGGCACTACGTGCCGAAGGACTACCCCTTCGCCTTCACCAACGGCGTGCAGGCCTCCTACGTCGAGGTCGACGTGCAGACCGGGTTCGTCCGACTCCTCAAGCACTGGTGCGTCGAGGATTGCGGCACCGTCCTCAACCCGCTCCTCGTCGACGAGCAGATCCGCGGCGGCATCGTCCAGGGGATCGGCGGGGCCCTGTTCGAGCACTGCCTCTACGACGCGGAGGGCCAGCTGCAGAACGGCTCGATGGCCGATTACCTCGTGCCGATGGCGTGCGAGATGCCGGATATCGAGGTCGCCCACGTCGTCTCGGCGACGGCCTCCTCGGAGATCGGTGCCAAGGGCGCGGGCGAGGCCGGCACCGCCGGCGCGCCGGCGGCGGTGGTCAACGCCATCAACGACGCGCTCAGGCCGCTCGGAGCCCGGGTCTCGCGCCAGCCGGTGACGCCGGAGGTGGTGCTGGAGGCCCTGGGGCTGATCTGAGCGCACCGCGCGGCACGCCCGGCGCCCCGACCCGACCGGGCGGCGAGCGAGGGTCGTGCGAGGAAGACGGACACGACGTCCGGCAACCGGTCCGCCCGAACGAGACCGGTCCCGGCGAGGACGACGCCACTTCAGGAGGGACGACAGGATGACGACGGGCTTCGACAGGCGCCGGCTGCTCCAGGGCAGCGCCGCCGCATCCGCGCTGGCGCTCGCCGCTCCGGCCCTTCTGCGCTCCGCGGCAGCGCAGGGGGGCCCGATCAAGATCGGGTTCCCGGTGCCGCTCACCGGCGCGTTCGGGGCCGAGGCGAGCGACCAGGTCCGCGCCGCCCAGCTCGCGATCAAGGAGTTCAACGAGTCCGGCGGCTTCCAGGGCCGCCAGGCCGAGCTCCTGGTGCGGGACGACAAGCTCAATCCCGGCGAGGCGGCCGGCCGCACCCTCGAGCTGATCGAGAAGGACAAGGTCAACTTTCTCGTCGGCGGGTTGTCGGCGGCGGTGACGCTCTCGATCAACAACGTCGCCCGCGAGCGCCGGGTGATCTACAACTCGATCAGCCAGTCGGACGCGATCAACGAGGCCAAGGATTTCGGCCGTACCACCTTCCACGAGGCGCTGAACCCGCACATGACCGCGGGCGCGGTCGGCCGCTACGTCTTCCCGAAGAGCGGCAAGCGGGTCGCTTTCCTGAGCGCCGACTACGCCTATGGACACGAGATGGTGCGCGGCTTCAAGCGCGCCGGCGAGGCCTCGGGCATCGAGGTCGTCGCCGATATCCGCCACCCGATCGGCGCCTCGGATTACTCGGCCTTCCTGCCCCGCATCGCCGCGCTCAAGCCCGACGTGCTGTGCCTGTGCAATTTCGGCCGCGACCAGGTCGTGTCGATCCAGCAGGCGACCGAGTTCGGCCTGAAGCGCAACACCAAGCTCGTCGCACCGGTCCTCCTGTTCACCTCGCGCAAGGCCGGCGGCGAGGCCTTCGACGGCGTGATCGGCGGGACCTCGTATTACTGGCGCCTGGAGGACACCGTGCCGAGCGCCAAGGCGTTCAACGACAAGTTCCGCGCCGCCTATAACGGGGCGGTGCCCTCCGATTACGGCGCCCTCGGCTATGCCGGCGTCCGCTCGGTGCTGGAGGGCGTGAAGGCGGCCGGATCGGTCGAGACCGACAAGGTCGTGGCCGCGATGGAAGGCCTCAAGGCCGACTTCTACAAGGGGCCGCAGAGCTTCCGGACGTGCGACCACCAGCTGGTGCAGTCGGTGCTGATCGTCGAATCGAAATCGAAGGGCCTGAAGACCCCGGACGACGTCTTCACGATCCTGGGCACCGAAGGTCCCGACGAGCGATTCCTGCGCGGCTGCGACGAACTCGGCCACAAGGCATGAGCCGGATCCTCCGCCCCGTCACCGGGAGGGCGCCGCTGTGAGCGAGATCACCATCGGCGGCTTCCCCCTCGATCTCCTCGCGCTGCAGCTCGTGACCGGCATCGCGCTCGGAGCGATCTACGTCCTCGTCGGCATCGGCCTGTCGCTGATCTTCGGGCTGATGAACGTCGTCAACTTCGCGCACGGCGCCTTCTTCATGGTCGGCGCCTATGTCGGGGTGTTCCTCTACGGCTATACCGGCAGCTTCTGGCTGAGCCTGGTCGCCGCCCCGCTGGCGATGGGCTTGCTCGGGCTCGCGGTCGAGCGCGTGCTCGTCCGCCCGCTCTACGGACGGGGCATCGACGATCCGCTGCTCCTCACCTTCGGCCTGTCCTACGTCATGGTCGAGAGCGTGCGCATCGCCTTCGGGCTCACCGGCCTGCCCTTCGGGGCGCCGCCCGAGCTGCGGGGAGCGGTCGATCTCGGCATCGGCTACTTCCCGCTCTACCGGCTGTTCCTGATCGCCTTCGCGCTGACGGTCGTCGGGGCGCTGTGGCTCTTCATCGAGCGCACCTCGTTCGGCCTGGTGATCCGGGCCGGCGCCCGCGACCCGCAGATCGTGCAGGTGCTCGGGATCGAGATCTCGAAGGTCTGGCTCGCGGTCTTCGGTCTCGGCTGCGCGCTGGCCGGCCTCGCCGGCATCCTCGCCGCGCCCCTTCAGGGCGTGACGCCGGAGATGGGCATCCCGGTCCTGGCCGAAGCCTTCGTGGTCACAGTGGTCGGCGGCATGGGCTCTCTCGCCGGCGCCGTGCTCGCCGGGCTCCTCGTCGGCATCGTCGTGGCGATGACCTCGCTCGTCGCGCCCGACATGACCAAGATGGCGATCTTCGCCCTGATGGCCCTGGTGCTGCTCGTGCGGCCCCGCGGTCTCCTCGGCCGGGCGGGGGCGCTCGGATGAGCCCGCCCGCCCCCGGACACGCCCTTGCAGAGGGCACTCCTCTCGCCGCACCCCGGCCGGGCTCGGGCCGGACCGGGCGCTGGCTGGCGCTGGCCTCGCGGCACCGCGTCGCCCTGACCCTCGCCTTCCTGGTCGTCTTCCCGTGGATCGCGCCCTACCAGGCGCTCGCCGTGAACATCCTGGTGCTCGGGCTCTACGCGCTCGGGTTCAACCTCCTGTTCGGCTATACCGGGCTCCTGTCCTTCGGCCACGCGGCGTTCCTGGGCGGCGGCGCCTATGGCAGCGGCATCGCCATCGCCCATTACGGGCTGCATCCGGTGCTGGCGCTCGTCGCCGGCACGCTGCTCGCCAGCCTCATCGCCGCCGCGATGGGCGTGCTGGCGATCCGCACCCGCGGCATCTACTTCGCGATGACGACCCTCGCCCTGTCGATGTGCGTCTACTACGTCTTCTACCGGGCGGAATCCTTCACCGGAGGCGAGAACGGCCTGCGCGGCATCAACGTGCCGGTCCTGACGCTGCCGGGCCTGCGCCTCGATCTCCTCGACCCGATGGTGAAGTACTACGCGGTCCTGGTGGTGGTCGGGAGCGCCGTCTGGCTGTTCTCGCGGCTCCTCTCCTCGCCCTTCGGCGCCGCCCTCGAGGCGATCCGCGAGAACGAGGGCCGGGCCCAGGCCTGCGGCTACGACGTGCGCCGCATGAAGCTCGTGGCCTTCGTGATCTCCGGCGCCCTGTGCGGGCTCGCGGGCGCCTTGCAGGCGATTCACCTCTCGATCGTGCCGATCGAGACGATGCACTATTCGACCTCAGGTCAGGCGGTGATGATGGCGCTGCTCGGCGGCATGGGCACGTTCTTCGGGCCCTTCGTCGGAGCCGCCACCTTCTCGCTGCTCCAGGACGGGCTCTCCACCCTCACCAGCCATTGGCAGCTCTTCGTCGGCGCGATCTTCATCGCCTTCGTCCTGTTCCTGCCGCTGGGCATCTGGGGCGAGGTGCTGGCGCGCCTGAGGAGGGCCGGATGGTGAGCGCGAGCCCCGTCGCGGCCTCGGCCGCTTCCCCTTCGCCGATCCTTGCCACGGAGGGACTGGGCAAGCGGTTCGGGCATTTCCGGGCCCTGTCCGGCGTCAGCGTCGGGTTTCCCGAGGGCGGCATCACCGCGATCATCGGACCGAACGGGGCCGGCAAGTCGACCTTCTTCAACCTGATCTCGGGTGCGTTCCCGCCGAGCGAGGGACGCGTGCTGTTCCGTGGGCGGGACATCACCGGGTCGCCCCCGCACCATTTCGCCCGGATGGGCATCGCCAAGTCGTTCCAGATCACCAACGTCTTCCCGCACCTCACGGTGCGCGAGAACGTGCGGGTGGCCGCCCAGGCACGCCGGGTCCGCTTCGCCTTCTTCCGCGACCGCTCGGCCTATCCCGACCTCGCCGAGCAGGCCGAGGCCCTGCTC
>JAEWKL010000126.1 GCA_023386115.1 Pseudomonadota bacterium | reverse complement strand
GTCCTCACCCGCAAGGTCGCCTCCGTCATCGGCCTCACCGAGGTGGTGTTCCTGCATCGGACGGTCACCGGCGCCGAACCTCTCGGCGGGACGGAGATCCCGCTCCACCGCTTGGGCCGGGCCGATGCCGCCCTGCTGGTGCCACCGGCCCACGAGGGCTATCCCGCCGGGACCGCCGTCGAGGTGCTGCCGCTTTGACCCGTCCGCTTGCCGACACCTTCCTCGCCCGTCTCGCCGCCGCCGCGCGCCAGGAGCAGTTCCTGACGGTGGTGAGCCGGGACGAGGCGATGGCGCGCTGGCGCGAGGCCGTGCCGCATGCCCCCCTGCTCCCTGAGACGGTGCCGCTGCCTGAGGCCCTGGGCCGGGTGCTCGCCGCCGACATCGCCTCGCCGATCGACGTGCCGCCCTTCGATCGCGCCCTGGTGGACGGTTTCGCGGTGCGCAGCGCCGACACGGACGGTGCCAGCGACGCGGAGCCGCGCCGCCTCGTCCTCAACCGCGAGATCCTGGCCTGCGGGGTCGCGCCGGCGCTGACGGTCGGTCCCGGCACCGCGACGCCGATCGCCACCGGCGGCGTGCTGCCCCGCGGCGCCGCCGCGGTGGTGATGATCGAGGCGACCGAGTTCGAGGACGGCCCCACGCCGGGGATCGCCTTGAGCCAGCCGGCCGGCCCCGGTCGGTTCGTCGGCTATGCCGGCGCCGATATGGCGCGGGGCGAGACGGTTTTGCGCCGCTTCACCCTGGTGACCGCCCGCGAGATCGGCATGCTGGCGGCCTGCGGGCTCGCCGAGGTGCCGGTCGTGCGCCGGCCCCGCGTCGCGGTGCTCTCCACCGGGGACGAGCTGGTCGCGCCGGGTTCGCCCCTGGGGTCGGCCAAGCTCTTCGACTCGAACGGCGCCATCGTGGCGGCGAGCGTGACCGAGAATGGCGGCATCGCCCTGCCGGGCGGCATCGTGCCGGACGACGAGGCGGCCTTGGACGCGGCGCTGACGAGGGCGCTGGCCTCGGCCGACCTCGTCGTCTTGTCCGGCGGCACCTCGAAGGGGGCGGGCGACGTCTCGCACCGGATCCTGTCGCGGCTGGGACAACCCGGAATCCTGGTCCACGGCGTGGCCCTGAAGCCCGGCAAGCCGCTCTGCCTGGCCAAGGCCGGCGACGTGCCGGTCGTGGTGCTGCCGGGCTTCCCGACCTCGGCGATGTTCACCTTCCACGAATTCGTGGTGCCGCTGATCCGCGCGCTCGCCGGCCTTCCCGCCCGGGAGGAGGAGAGCGTGGAGGCGCGCCTGCCGCAGCGCCTGCCCTCGGAGCTCGGCCGCACCGAATACGTGATGGCGGCGCTCTCCCGCGGCACGGACGGCCTGGTCGCCTTGCCGCTCGCCAAGGGCTCGGGCGCGGTCACGGCGTTCTCGCAGGCCGACGGGTTCTTCGCGGTGCCGGCGACCCGGGCCGGGATCGAGGCCGGCGAGACCGTGCACGTGTCGCGGATCGGCCGGGCGGCACGGCCGCCGGACCTGATGATCGTCGGCAGCCACTGCCTCGGCCTCGACCGGCTGATCGGGCACCTCGCCGGCCGCGGCGTCTCGGCCCGCACCCTCTGGGTCGGCTCCGCCGGGGGGCTCGCCTCCCTGCGCCGGGGGGAATGCGACCTCGCCGCGATGCATCTCCTCGATCCCGAGACCGGGCGCTACAACGCGCCTTACCTGACCGCCGGCCTCGCCCTGGCGCCGGGCTGGCGCCGGCTCCAGGGCGTGGTGTTCCGGCGCGGAGATCCCCGCTTCGAGGGTGCGTCGGCGCAGGACGCGGTGGCCGGCCTCCTCGCCGACGACGCGGCCGTGATGGTCAACCGCAATACCGGCGCCGGCACGCGGGCGTTGATCGAGGGGCTCTTGAACGGCGCCCGGCCCGCCGGCTACTGGAACCAGCCGCGCTCGCACAACGCCGTCGCCGCAGCGGTGGCGCAGGGCCGGGCCGATTGGGGCGTGGCGATTTCCACGGTTGCCCACGATTACTGTCTCGGCTTCCTGCCGCTCACCGAGGAACATTACGACTTCGCCTATCGGGAGAGCCGCCGCGACGAGCCGGCCCTGTCGGCGTTCCTGGGCCTCCTCGACGATGACGCTCTCGCCGCCGACCTCGCAGGCCTCGGCTTCACGCGGGCGGGAGGGGCGTGATGCGGGTGATCGGTCTCGCTGGCTGGTCGGGGGCGGGCAAGACGACGCTGCTGGTGCGGCTGATCCCGGTCTTGCGCGCGAGGGGCCTGCTTGTGGCGACGGTCAAGCACGCCCACCACGCCTTCGACGTCGACCAGCCCGGCAAGGATTCGTTCCGCCACCGCGAGGCGGGCGCGACCGAGGTGATCGTCTCGTCGAGCCGGCGCAACGTGCAGATCCGCGAGGTCGAGGAGGAGGCGCACCTCTCCGACCTGCTGCGGCGCCTCGGGCCTTGCGACCTCGCGGTGATCGAGGGCTTCAAGCGCGAGGCGCACCCGAAGCTCGAGGTCTACCGCCACGCCAATGGCCGCCCGCCGCTCCATCCGGACGATCCCCGCATCGTCGCGGTGGCGAGCGACCATCCCTTCCCGGAGGCCGGCCGGCCGGTCGTCCCCCTCGACGCGGTGGACGCCGTGGCCGATATCGTGCTGGCGCGGTCCGAGCCCCTGGCCGCGGTGCTGGAGAGGCTGAGCTTTCCCGGAGGCTCGACATCATGGCGCAGCTGACTGACGACTGCTTCGCCTTCGGCGGCCCGCTGCTCTCGGTGGACGAGGCCGCCGCCCTGATCGGCGAGCGGCTGCCGGTGCTCGCCGGAATCGAGACCCTGCCCCTGGTCGAGGCCGACGGGCGGATCGCCGCCGCGGACGTGTCGGCCGGCCTCGACCTGCCGCCCTTCGACAATTCCGCCGTCGACGGCTACGCCGTGCGCTTCGCCGATCTCGCCGCCGACGGAGAGACCGTGCTGCCGGTGCGGGGCCGCCTGCCCGCCGGCGCCGAGCCGGCGGGCGCGGTGCTCTCCGGCTCGGCGATGCGGATCTTCACCGGGGCGCCGATGCCGCCGGGAGCCGATACGGTGTTCATGCAGGAGGACGTGCGGCGCGAGGGCGACGCGGTCGCGTTGCCCGCCGGCCTCAAGCCCGGCGCCAACC
>JAEWKL010000004.1 GCA_023386115.1 Pseudomonadota bacterium | reverse complement strand
CGGCCCGGGGGTCTCCGGCGGCAGCTTCTGCCCGCTCGACGGCCACGTGAACTCGCTGCGCACCTACCGGGCCTTCCATGCCGGGTTGAAGGCGCTCAGTGTCGATTACCTGCCCGAGCGGCCGGTCTCGGCCATCACCCGCGAGGGGGCCGAGTTCCGTCTGACGACCCCCGCCGGCGAGGTGCGGGCCGCCAAGGTGGTGCTCGCCGCCGGCAACGCCAACCAGGCGCTGGCCCCGATGGTCGGCCTCTCGGCGCCGATGGGCCCGACCCGCGGCCAGATCGTCGTCACCGAGCGCACAGAACCCTTCCTGCCCCACCCGCTCTCGACCCTGCGCCAGACCGACGAGGGCACGGTGATGATCGGCGACAGCAAGGAGGACGTGCTCGACGACCGCGCGATGCGCCAGGGCATCAACGCCGTGATGGCCGACCGGGCCCAGCGCACCTTCCCGCATCTGGCGCGGCTCAACGTGGTGCGCAGCTGGTCCGGCATCCGGGTGATGCCGCGGGACGGTTTCCCGATCTACGACCAGTCGGAGACCCATCCCGGCGCCTTCGTGGCCTGCTGCCACTCGGGCGTGACGCTCGCCTCCAACCACGCCTTCGAGATCGCCCGGATGGTGGCGGGAGGCGCGCTGGAGCCGGAGCTGGTCGGGGCGTTCACGGCGAAGAGATTCGAGACGGCGGAGGCCAGGATCGGCAGCGGGTATTATTGAGACCAGCGAAGTCCTCCGACGATTCATCCCACCCTGAACCTCATCCTGAGGTGCGACCAACGGGAGCCTCGAAGGAGGGCTCCAGGAATCGCAGAGCCTTCTGGAGGCCTCCTTCGAGGTCAGTCGATCAAGATCGACTGACACCTCAGGATGAGGGTGTGGGTGGGATGTATCGAAGAAATCTTCGAACAGCTTCCGAGATTCCACGAGGGCCCCGGGCCCGGAGACGCCCATGTTCAAGCGATCCGACCACGACACCAGACCGATCGTCCGCATCCTCGTCGAGGGCGCCACCGTCGAGGCCCGGGCGGGCGACAGCGTGTCGGCCGCTTTGCTGGCCTCCGGCCGCGACGTGCGCCGGCTCACCGCGGTCAGCGGGGCGCCGCGGCTGCCCTATTGCATGATGGGCGTGTGCTTCGACTGCCTCGTCACCATCGACGGCGTCGGCAACCGCCAGGGCTGCCTCGTGCCGGTGGCCGAGGGCATGCGCATCGAGATCCAGAAGGGCAAGCGGGAGATCGGCCGATGAACAATGCCCCGACGATCAAGGGACCTCGGCGCGACGCCTACGACGTCGTGGTGATCGGCGCCGGCCCCGCGGGCCTCGCCGCCGCCGCCACCGCCGCCAAGGCCGGCCTCACGGTCCTGCTCCTCGACGAGAATGCCGGTCCGGGCGGCCAGGTCTGGCGCGCCATCACCTCGACGCCGCTCGCCGACCGCAAGCAACTCGGCCAAGACTTCTGGAGCGGTGAGGAACTGGTCCGAACGCTGCGCGCGAGCAGCGCCGAGGTGATCCACCGCGCCACGGTCTGGAGCCTCGACAAGGCGCTCGAGATCGGCGTCTCGGTCGGCGGCGGCTCGGCCTTCGTGACGGCGCGGCGGGTGATCCTGGCGACCGGCGCGCTGGAGCGGCCGTTCCCGATTCCGGGCTGGACCTTGCCCGGCGTGATGACCGCCGGCGCGGCGCAGACGATGCTGAAGTCGTCGGGCCTGGTGCCGGACGAGCCGACGGTGATCGCCGGGCAGGGACCGCTGCTCTGGCTCCTCTCGGCGCAGATCCTGCGCCTCGGCGGCCGGATCGACCGGATCCTCGACACCACCGACCGGCGGAACATCGTCGGCGCCCTGCCGCACGCGCTGGCCTTCGCGACCTCGCCGTATTTCCGGAAAGGTCTCGCGCTGATGCGCGAGGTGCGCGCGAAGGTGGGTGTCGTCTCCGGCGTCACCGAGCTTGCCGCGCGAGGGGAGGGGAGACTCACGAGCGTCACCTATCAGGTGGGCGCGCGGGAAGAGACCCTGCCGGCCTCGCTGCTGCTGCTGCACCAGGGCGTGGTGCCGAACGTCAACCTCGCCATGGCGGCCGGCGTCGAGCATGCCTGGGACGACGTGCAACTCGCCTGGCTGCCGGTCTTGGCGAAGGACGGCGCGACCTCGGTCGAGGGAATCGCGATCGCCGGCGACGGCGCCGGGATCGGCGGGGCGGAGGCCGCGGCGCTCCGCGGCCGCCTCGCGGCAATCGCCGCGGTGGAAGCCTTGGCGCCGGCCTCGCTCGCCAAGCTCGAATCGGCGGCGAGCGTGCGGGCCGAGCTGGCCCGGGCCGAGCGCGGCCGGCCCTTCCTCGCCCTGCTGTTCCGGCCCTCGAAACAGTTCCGCATCCCCGCCGACGACACGATCGTCTGCCGCTGCGAGGAGATCACCGCCCGCGACATCCGCGAGGCGGTCGCCATCGGGGCGACCGGGCCGAACCAGCTCAAGGCCTATCGCCGCACCGGCATGGGTCCGTGCCAGGGCCGGCTCTGCGGCCTCACCGTCACCGAGCTGATGGCCGAGGCGCGGGGGAAGACGCCGCAGGAGATCGGCTATTACCGCCTGCGCGCGCCGGTGAAGCCGATCGCGCTCGCCGAGCTCGCCGCCCTGCCGAAATCGCAGGCCGAGACCGAGGCGGTGGTGCGCGGATGACCGTGCTCAGCGACGCCATCGTGATCGGGGGCGGGATCCACGGCTGCTCGACCGCGCTCCATCTCTGCCGGGCCGGGCTGAAGCCCGTCCTGATCGAGAAGGACTATGCCGGCCGCCACGCCTCGGGCGTCAATGCCGGCGGCGTGCGCCAGCTCGCCCGTCACGTCGCCGAGATTCCGCTCTCGATCCGCTCGATGGACATCTGGGAGCGCATCGGCGACCTCGTCGACGACGAGTGCGGCTTCGAGAGCCACGGCCAGGTGCTGGTCGCCGAGGACGACGGCGAACTCGCGGCCTGCGTCGAGCGGGTCGAGGACCTGAAGGGCCGCGGCTTCACCCACGAGGAACTGATCGACGGGCCCGAACTCCGCCGGCTGGTGCCGGCG
>JAEWKL010000045.1 GCA_023386115.1 Pseudomonadota bacterium | reverse complement strand
AGCGAGAGCCTCGCGGGTGCCGGCATCCTCCGGCTGGGCGCTGGCGAGCGCCACCGGGCGGACCCGGCCCGCGCGTCCGGACAGGACCACCGGGGCCGGTGACGGGGCGGCGGGCTTCGATCCGCCGAACAGCATGGCGAAGAACTGGCCGACGACGTTCGGGCTGTCCTCCTCGTCCGCCGCGGCGATCGCCTGGCTGACGCCCATCACGCTGCCGCCGCGGGCCAGGATCTCCGCCTTGGCTACCTCGTAGCCGGGCATCGGCCGGCCGTCGGCGGGCAGGTGGACGGTGCGGCCGTCCGGGAAGAGGCGGGCGAGCTGGTCGTGGCTCATCCGCGGCCAGGACCGCACCGAGCCGACGTCGAGATGGACGAAGGGGCTGTTGGCCTGCGGGTACCAGCCGACGCCGCCGCGCTGCATCCGCATGCCGATCGCCCGGATCTGGTCGATCGAGACGTCGGCGAGGTAGAAATCCATCGCCTTGCCGAGCATGTGCTGGCTGTGCTCGGCCACCGCCCGGGAGCGCCGGCGTAAGGCCGCGTTGGTCTGGGGCGAGCGATAGGCCGAGACGACGTGGATCGCGTCCTGCGAGCCGACGGCGCGGTGGGCCTCCCACACCACGTCGAACAGGCGCGGGTCCATCTTGGTCGGCTCGTCGAGGCGCCAGTCGCGCAGGAGCCAGTTCAGCTGCTCGAGGGCGGCACGGTCGTAGCGCCCGTCACGCTTGAACGTGATCGCGGCGCTCTCCTTGGTGTGCTCGTGGAAGATCGAGATCGTCCGGGTGTCGCCATTGGCGACCGCGTCCTGGGTGCCGCTCGTCGAGGCGAAGACGGCCGTCAGGCAGGCGATGAGCGCCAGCGCGCCGCGACGGCAGGAGCGGGATCGGCAGGAGAGGAAGTCCCGGGCCGGGTCGGCCGCCCCGCGGCCGGCACGCTTGAGCGCTCGCACGATCCCTCTTCCTCGCTCGGGCCGCGTGGCCACCATGGTGAACGCAAGGTTGCCGAGAACCGTCAACAAACGGTTACCGGGTCCTCGCGACGGGGTGGATGGCAGGGCTAGGCCGCAACCGTGGCAAAATTCGGCCCGGCTTCACGATCCCGCGCGCCCGAGAGGGGGATGCGAGGGGAGCCAAGGAAGAAGAGGCCCGCTCGGACACCCGGAGCGGATCGCGCGAGACGCCGCCCTCACCCCCGGACGATACACAACCATAGTATTCGACCCGGTCCGAGATCGTGCCACATCGTGATTCGCACCTCATCGCCGCTCCATAACATTTTTGCGGCACCGCAAAAAAATCTCTCTCAATTTTTTGCACTTGCGAGATTATCTGCGTCGTGCTCTGGTCCGGACTGATCTCGGAAACAAACAGATCCCGAGATTGAAAGACATGTCGGGCAAGCATGGCGTGTCGGGAGATCAAGACATGGGCTACCAGAGCCAAATGGCCGAGCGTCTGTCGGAATACGATGTTCGGCGCGGCGAGAGTTCTATTTCAGGATTATCTTCCGGAGCGTTCATGACGGTGCAGATGCACCTGGCCCATTCGCGCAAGTTCAAGGGAGCCGGCATCATCGCGGGCGGGCCGTTCCGCTGCGCCGAGTCGTTCCGGGGGGCGGCTGTCCTGGCGGCGGACGCCTTCGAGCTGGGCGCGATCGCCATCGGGATGAACCCGCTCATTCCGCAGATGGCGCCGGATGCCGGGGATCTCGCGGCCCTGGCCCGGGACGCGGCGGGGAACGGCCTGATCGACCCGCTCGACACGCTGCCGGGTCACCGGCTGTACATCTTCACCGGCCGATCCGATTGCGTCGTCTATCCGGACGTGGTGAACCGCACGCGGGAATTCTACCTGCGCCTCAGCGTCGACCCAGCCAATATCCTGTACAACGACACGGTCGACGCCGGCCATTCGATCATTACCGACAATCTTGAAGACTCACCCCTGGCGAAGAATCAGCCGCCCTACATCAACAACGGCAATTTCATGCAGTCGCATGCGATCCTCCGTCATATCTACGGTGACCTGAACGCGCCGGCAGACCATCTGATGGGGCGGCTGATCCGCTTCGATCAGCGGGAGTTCTTCGACGGCAACAAGCGCGCCAGCATGAGCGAGTTCGGGTACGCCTACGTGCCCTCGGCGGTGCTCGCGGGGCGGGCGCAAGCCCGGGTGCACATCGCGCTGCACGGCTGCAAGCAGGGCTACAATTACGTCAACTACGTCCGGGGACTGCCCGATTCCGCCAACCAGCCGCCCTACGGCAACCGCTACATCACCACCACCGGCTACAACCACATCGCCGAGAGCAACGACATCATCGTCCTCTACCCACAGGTGGAGGGGAGCGACGGCGGCGACCTGCAGAACCCCGACGGGTGCTGGGACTGGTGGGGCTACAGTTCGCCCACCCCGCGCAACCCCGACTACTATTCGAAGAACGCCGTCCAGATCAAAGCGATCAACGCCATGCTGGAGCGCCTCGGCGGCTGAGGACCGGTGATCCACGGACCGGTCGCGCATCCGGACCGTGGATCGCACTGCCCGAACGGAGCCGATCCCGGTTTCGCGGCGCGATCGGCCGGACACCCTTTGAGGAATTCGTGATGACCCCCCAGACCACCCCACCGGCCGCCGTCCTTCCGGTGCCGCTCGCCGCCTTCGTCCAGTCGGCCCTGACCGCGACCGAGCAATTGCCGGCACCGGCGGTCGCCGCGACGCCGGCCGGCGCACCCCTGCGCCGCACGGTGCTCGTCAGCGAGATCGCGACGCGCAGCGCCGCCAACGCGGTCGGGACCGCTCAGCTCCTGTCGGAGAGTCCCGATTCGGATACAATCGGCGAACTCTACGAGATGCAAGGCGCCTTCGTGAAGCAACTCTGGAATATCGATCAGGTCTGGCGTGCCGGATTGATGCGGATCTACGAAGGATCGCTGTCGTTGCGCAAGGCCAACACCCTGTCGAAGGTCATCGAGCAGGATTTTAACCTGATCGGGCAGTACGGAGATCTGGCGACGAACTACATGACCAGCGTGGCCACCCTGGTCGAGAACACGAATGTCGGCTACTCGTACTGGCTGAGCAAGAAGATCAAGGCGGCGCAGGCCGCGAAGGCCGCTGCGGCGTCTTGAGGAGGGCAGCTCGTGGGGACGGGGTCGGGCGAGACCGACACGCCGTTCGCCCGTCCCCACGGCGCCCGCTCGGGCTTGGCAGGCGCTTTCGAGAACGTCCGTTCGACGGCGCCGCAGGATCAGCCGGTCCGACCCCTGTCCGAGAGCGATGGGGCCATGAGCGGCGCGAGCCAGCGGGCCGCGAAGGGATCGCCGCAGGTGCCGTGGAGCGGGGGACGCAGCCGCAGCAGCACCTGGATCACGGCCGTGTGCAGCCCGGTGCAGGCGCTCCACTCCACCCCCGCACCCGGATGGGCGAGGAGCAGGGCAGCCAGGGTCTCGGCCTCCTCGACCGGGCAGGCGCCTTCGAGGCGGATCCGCTCTCCGTCGCGGCGCACGCTCACGGCATCCCCTCCCCTCGCTCTCGCCCGACCAGGGTGTCCGGATCGAGCACCAGCAGCACCCGGCCGTCACCGGTGAGCGTGGTCCCGGCAAGGCCCGGCAGGGCGGCGAGGCCCGGCAGCGGCCGCACCAACCCGTCGAGCCGGCCGGCGAAGCGGTCGACCTCGACGCCGACGCGCTCGTCGCCGAGCCGCAGGACGACCAGCCGCGCGGCGGCTGACGGCGTCGTGGGCGCCGCCTCGCCGGGCAGGTCGAGCAGGGTGGCGAGGTGCAGCACCGGCATCGTGCGGTCGCGCAGGATCGTGGCGGAGCCCAGGCCGTGGTCGCCGATGCGCTCCCGCTTCACCCGGGCGAGCCCGTCCACCGCCTCCATCGGCAGACCATAGAGTTCCGGGCCGATCCCGACCAGGAGCAGCCGGGCGAGGGATTGGGCCCGGGGCAGGGTCAACCGGACCGTGGTGCCCGCACCGAGCCGGCTCTCGACGGTGCAGCGCCCGCCGAGGCGCATGACGGCCTCCCGCACCGCATCCATGCCGACGCCGCGGCCGGAGACGGCGCCGATCTCCGAAGCGGTCGAGAAGCCGGCGGTGAAGATCAGGTCGATCACCCCTGCCTCGTCGAGGTTTGCCAGGGCGGCGGGCGCCATGAGGCCGCGATCGGCGGCGCGGGCGCGGATGAAGGCGGGATCGAGGCCGCGCCCGTCATCGGTGACCGAGACGACCACCCGGTCACCCCGGCTCTCGGCCCGCAGGACGATCCGGCCCGCCATCGGCTTGCCGGCGCGGGCC
>JAEWKL010000802.1 GCA_023386115.1 Pseudomonadota bacterium | reverse complement strand
GGCGCCGGGAGAGGCCGGGACGGCGCCTCGGCCAGATGGACCGGGGCGCGGGCGGGCGCGCTCGGGGCCGGACGCGGCACCTCCGGCTCGGCCTCGGCGACCTGCACCGGTGCGACGACCCGCGGCCTCTCGACGATCGGGCGCACCGGCTCCGGCTCGGGCTGGCGGTACGCGAAGGGCCGGGACTCGACCTTGGCGTCGTCCCCCGCATCCGCCACCATGATGTTGGCGCCGAAGGGCGAGCCGGCAGGCTGTCCGTCGGTGCGCAGGGTCGCCATCAGCTTGCGGTCGTCGCTGCCGCCGACCGAGGCCTTGCCGACATACTCGACCCGGACCTTCGTGGTGCCGCGGCGGCGGAAATCGAGGGCCTCTGCCACCGCCTGCGACACGTCCATCAGCCGGTCGGCGTGGTAGGGCCCGCGGTCGTTGACCCGCACCACCATCGAGTGGCCGTTCTGCAGGTTGGTGACCCGGGCGTAGCTCGGCAGCGGCAGGGTCGGATGCGCCGCGGCGACCGAGAAGCGGTCGAAGATCTCGCCATTGGCGGTCTGGCGGCCGTGGAAGGCGGTGCCGTACCAGGAGGCCAGGCCCTCGCGCACGTAGCCGCGGGCATCCTGGCGCGGCACGTAGGTGCGGCCGGCGACCACGTAGGGCTTGCCGGTCATCTGCCGGCCGCCGCCCTTCGGGATCTTGTCGTTCTCGCCGTAGAGCCGGGGGCTCGCGGCGACGCCGTATTTCGGATCGATCTCGCGGCCACCGCTGCGCACCGCCAGGGTCTTGGGCGTCGGCCCGGCGCAATTGGCCGCCGCCAGCGCGATTCCCGCCACCGCGGCCCACCGCACCACCGGCATCGGCCGGAGGGCCCCCCGCTCCGTCTCCGGGCGCGGACGACCGCTCTTCGAAGATCCCGCCATCGACCCCTCGGATCCCCCGTGCCGCCCTTGCGGCCGCAGCCCGCCCGGGAGGGCTGGAAGGGCGGGCGCCAGGGCCGCACAGGGTTACGCTACACTTATGGAAGACCCTGCCGGCCCTGCGTAAATGAAAGCTCAACGGGGGGGGGCCGCGCGAGTCCCCTCCACCGCCGTCCACAGGTCATCGGGGTGGATGGGAGAGGAATGTGCGGAGCGTCCCTTGTCCCCGCGGGCGCAGGGCGAGGAGGAATCCGTCCGGCGACGGCCTCCTGCGGCACGAAGGCGCCCGGGCGGCTCATGACCATCCGGGCGGTGAGCCCGGCGAGACCCGAGAAGACGAGGGCCGTCGCGATCAGGTGGCGCGACAGCCGGCCCGCAGCCAGCGTTGAGCCTGGTCGTAGACGGCGTGCTGGGGCGGCAAGTCGTGGGGCATGGCGCGCCATGCTGTCGCCGCCGATGTGAAACTGGCTCTTACAGCGAACCGGGCCATCACGCTCCGCCCATATGCGACCAAAAATCGCATTTAGCGCGGACTTTGCAGGCACGCCGTCTGACGTTAGGTTTCAAAATATGAAATCCGAGCCGACTGCCTAAGGAAATCGAAAATGGCAGTTTGGAAAACTATTTACACCACAAATATCGTTTCCGATCGCTGGATTAATCTTCGTGCCGATCGTTTCATAACTTCTGGCGGCACTACGTTGGACCCTTACTATGTTCTCACCTATCCCGACTGGGTCCATATTGTGGCGATCCAGCCCCCTGACCACTGCCTGCTGATCAGGCAATATCGCTACGCCGCTGAGCAGTATTCCCTAGAGCTCCCTTGCGGCGCGATGAGCGAAAAAGATTGCTCGCCCGAGGCTGCCGCAAATCGCGAGTTGTTGGAAGAAACTGGCTTTTCACTATCCAGCGCGCACCTTATCGCGTCAACCTACGCAAACCCGGCGACGCACACGAACAAAGTCTTCGTCGTCGTCGGAACAGCAATCAAGGCACCGAAGCCGCCGTCCCCTGACCCAGGCGAAGAGCTGTCTTTGGAGCGAGTCCCTCTGAGCTCCTTGCCTAGCCTCTGCACCTCGGGCGCAATCATTCAATCAATGCACATTGCCTCGATATTCCTCGCCCTGATCCATCCTCTACTCGGGTTATCACAACCCCTCTGAGACTCAAACCCAAATTTGGATTTTTACTATGTTGACACGTACTTACAAATTGCATTCAAAAATTGTACATATTGGCAGCTTTGCGCTTGTTGACTGGCGTGGCCTGGTCAAATGACATCCGGAACGCCCGAGAGCAATCATTGTCTCTGATCACACTATAGGCGGCCTCTCCGCCGCACAGCTTCAAAGCGCTTTATCGGCCCAGAGTATCCACGCGACTGACGTTCGCATTCAAGAAAAGGAAGAAGGTACGTCCATTCGATCCCACGCAACGCTCGTTGAGCAAATACTTGATTGCGATATCGATAAGTACACGTGCATAATCGGCCTCGGAGGTGGCGTCGTGAACAATGCAGCAGGATTTGCTGCATCAACAATATATCGCGGATTACAATTTATCCAAGTGCCGACGACTGCCCTGGCGCAGGCGGACGCAGCCATCGACTTCAAACAGGCTATCGATGTTGATCGTGGGAAGAATCTTATCGGATCCTATTGCGCGGCGACCGCGATTGTCATCACGCCATCAGTTCTTGCATCGCTCGATGACCGTGAAGTCAGCAATGATTTCGCAGAAATCATTAAGCACGATCTGATCGAAGATCCAATTCTTCTGCGCAGGCTTGAGCAGTACAATGGGCACATGACCGACCAGTCCTTCCTTGAGGAGGTCATAGGCGGGGCCGTCGAACTGAAATCCCGCCTCGTCAATGGCGACGTCGGCAACATGGTTAATGAAATGCTTCCACAATACGGTCATGCCATCGGCCACGCTGTAGAGGCCGCCTCGGACTACCGCATCCTCCACGGCGAGGCCATGAGCATTGGAATGTGCGCTTCAGCGCATTTGGCTTGTGGGCGCGGGCTATGTGACTTGAATGCCGTCAAGGCCCATCATCGCGTCTTGCGCAAGTGCAATCTGCCAACATGCATGCCGCAATGGCTAGACCTTGAGATAGTAATTGACGCGCTTAGCTACGACAAGCATTGCGACGGTCGCGTCAAGATGATTCGTCGCGTCAGCATTCCCACACGATGACATAACACAGAAGGTCGCTGCACCGATCCGGATTGCCTTCAGACGCGATGCTCGAAACATCCGCGTGTTCTCAGCGCTTCCCACAGGTTCTGGTCTGGGCGGCTCCGGTGCCATGGCGGTCGCACGGGCAGCCGCAGCCCAGCCTTGCCTGCCGACGTCTGAAGCTGCAACTCGCGCGATTGCGATCGAATGCGAGTTGCAATTGCTTGGTGGCTGTCAGGACCAATGGGCCGCCGCGATGGGCGGCGTCAACAGCTTCCGATTCGGGGCCGAGACGCAAGTTCGCCGCCTGATCGTTGACCCCGCCAAGCAAGTAGCTCTGCAAAACCGCCTCACTCTCGTCAAACCGCCGGGCACGCGACGTTCGTCAGACATCGTGGGCTCAGTGATCCAGCGGTTTCGAAGGAACACGCACAATGTCAGACTCGTTCTTGGTCATCTGAACACCACGTCTCGGCAGGTGCGATTCTGTTCGCCTCTATCGGCCGACTTCTCGCATCAGTTACAATAGGTTAATTTTTTTCTTAACGGATTCTCAGCAGCAGGGCGCAGAGCGCCGGCGCCAGGGTGAGCGAGACGACCGCCCATATCGGCACGTATATCGCGCGATGGTCAGCGCGAACCGGTTGTAGAACTGGCCCGTTATACCAACGGCCTAAGATGCTGACGCATCGATTCGATCCCGGGCAGGCCCGGGATCGACGAGGCCGTTGACTCATCTCGATTTTTCGATGCCAAGCCAGAGGCTTGGCGAAAATTCGAGAACGGAACCAAAGGTCGTTTTCTTGCGACCGTTGGTATCAGTTGCACACCGGCTGCGCCGTCCCTTGCGGATAAAACTTCCTCGCGAGATTGCGTGGCTGATGCGACCTTGGATAATGATTTTCTATTTAGCCCCGGAATGAAGGCCACTGGCACGAACAGCCTGCCGGGCGAGTTCGTGCGCACGCAGGTGCAGGTGGACACGGACACGGAGGAGCGCCTGCTGGTGCCGACCCTCGCGCTTTCGGCCCAGCTCGACCCGCGCATCGTCTGGCGCGTGAGCGACGACGGCAAGGACGACGGCAAGGTGGGCAAGGTGGCGATAACCCCCGTCGAGACCGGTGAGGAATTCGGCGACCGCACGGCAATCCTCAAGGGCCTCAAGGCCGGCGACCGGATCGCCACCGACCACCTCCAGCTCCTGCGCCAGGACCAGCGGGTCGGAATCAGGCGGGACGGCGAGCCGGCGCGCCAAACCGCGAACGAGCCCGGCGCCAGCGTGCCGTAACGCACCGGCACTCACGCACCGTCAGTGCTTGCCGGGAGGGAGACCCGGACGCTACGCTCAGGGGTGCCACCCCGCCACGGCACGCGAGCGACGGGCCATGACCTCTCCCGAGACTGCGCCCGTCGAGGCCGCGCCCCCTGACGCGGCCGCATCCGGCGCCGCATCACGTGACGCTGCACCACGTGACGCTGCACCCGGCAACCCGCGCTTCTCGGTCGTGACCGCCGGGCCGGACGGGCTCGAGCTCGTGGTGGCGTTCGGGCCGCGGGACTATGCGGTCCGGCTCTCCCCGGCGGAGGCCGCCGAGCTCGGCCTGGCCCTGCTCGCCACCGCCTCGGTCGCGGCGGATGCGGCGCAGGACGTGCCGGCGGGCACCCGGGTGGAGAACTGCTTCTTCCCGGTCCTCGGCTGGACGGCCGGCGAGGTCGCGCCCGGCGGGCCGGCCCTCGCCCTGCGGCTCGCCGAGGGCGCCGAGATCGCCGTCCAGTT
>JAEWKL010000926.1 GCA_023386115.1 Pseudomonadota bacterium | reverse complement strand
GTGAGCATCACTCTTTATCTGCCGAAGGACGCCGCCAGCCTCGCCCTCGGGGCCGACCGGGTCGCCAGGGCGCTGACCCGCGCCGCTGCCGCCCGCGGCCTCGACATCGCCCTGGTGCGGACCGGCTCGCGCGGCCTCTTGTTTCTGGAGCCGCTTCTCGAAGTCGCGACGCCCGAGGGCCGCATTGCCTATGGGCCGGTGCGCCCGGGCGACATCGAGTCCCTGCTCGATGCCGGTCTGGCCGAGGGCGGCGCGCACGCCTTGCGGATCGGCCGTCCCGAAGAGCACCCGTATCTCGCGCGCCAGCAGCGCCTGACCTTCGGCCGCTGCGGGATCGTCGATCCGGCCTCGGTCGAGGATTACCGGGCCCATGGCGGCTATCGCGGCTTGGCGGCCGCGCTCGCGGCCGGGCCTGCCGGCATTGTCGAGGCGGTGAAGGCCTCGGGTCTTCGCGGCCGCGGCGGCGCCGGCTTCCCGACCGGCATCAAGTGGAACACGGTGATGCTGGCCGAGGCGGGTCAGAAATACGTGGTCTGCAACGCCGACGAGGGCGATTCCGGCACCTTCGCCGACCGGATGCTGATGGAGGGCGATCCCCTCACGCTGATCGAGGGCATGACGATCGCGGCGATCGCGGTGGGCGCCACCCGGGGCTACATCTACTGCCGCTCCGAGTACCCGCATGCCTTCGAGGCTCTGAACACCGCGATCGCGGCGGCGGAGAGGGCGGGCTGTCTCGGCGCCGACGTGATGGGCTCTGGACGCGCCTTCCACCTCGAGGCGCGCTTGGGAGCCGGCGCCTATATCTGCGGCGAGGAAACCTCGCTCCTGGAGAGCCTGGAGGGCAAGCGCGGCATCGTGCGGGCCAAGCCCCCGATCCCGGCGCTGAAAGGCCTGTTCGGGCAACCGACGCTCGTCAACAACGTGCTCTCCTTCGCGGCGGTGCCGTGGATCCTGGAGCACGGGGGTGAAGCCTATGCCGCCTACGGCATGGGCCGCTCGCTCGGCACCCTGCCGATCCAGCTCGCCGGCAACGTCAAGCGCGGCGGCCTGATCGAGACCGCCTTCGGGCTGACGCTGCGTGAGGTGGTCGAGGAGATCGGCGGCGGCACCGCCTCGGGCCGTCCGGTGCGGGCCGTCCAGGTCGGCGGGCCGCTCGGCGCCTACTTCCCCGAGAGCCTGTTCGATACGCCTCTCGATTACGAGGCCTTCGCGGCCAAGAAGGGCCTGTTGGGACATGGCGGCATCGTGGTGTTCGACGACACCGTCGACCTCGCGCGCCAAGCCCGCTTCGCCTTCGAGTTCTGCGCCGCGGAATCCTGCGGCAAGTGCACGCCGTGCCGGATCGGCGCCGTGCGCGGGCTGGAGACGATCGACAAGGTGATCGCCGGCGAGTCGCCCCGCGAAAACCTCGCCCTCGTCACCGACCTCTGCGAGATCATGACCGATGGCTCGCTCTGCGCCATGGGCGGGCTGACGCCCGTGCCGGTGATGAGCGCGCTCACCCATTTCCCGGAAGATTTTTCCGGCCGCGGCGCCCGGCTGCCGCTGGCCGCCGAGTGAGGACGCGTCCGATGGCCCTCATCAAGGAAATCGATTACGGCACCCCGATCCGCGTCTCGGACCAGACCGTGACGCTGACGATCGACGGCCAGAGCGTGAGCGTACCCGCCGGCACCTCGGTGATGGCGGCGGCGATGCATGCGGGCACCCAGATCCCGAAGCTCTGCGCCACCGATTCGCTCGAACCCTTCGGCTCCTGCCGCCTCTGCCTCGTCGAGATCGACGGGCGGCGCGGCACCCCGGCCTCCTGCACCACGCCCGCCGAGGAGGGCATGGTGGTGCACACCCAGTCGGACAAGCTCGCGCGCCTGCGCAAGGGGGTGATGGAGCTGTACATCTCCGACCACCCCCTCGACTGCCTGACCTGCTCGGCCAACGGCGATTGCGAGTTGCAGACCCAGGCCGGTACGGTGGGCCTGCGCGAGGTGCGCTACGGCTATGACGGCGCCAACCACGTCTCGAAGAATTCCGAACTCTACCTGCCGAAGGACGAGTCGAACCCGTACTTTGCCTACGATCCGTCGAAGTGCATCGTCTGCAACCGCTGCGTCCGGGCCTGCGAGGAGGTGCAGGGCACCTTCGCGCTGACCATCGCCGGCCGCGGCTTCGAGTCCCGGGTGGTGGCCGGACCGACCGACTTCTTCAATTCCGAGTGCGTCTCCTGCGGCGCCTGCGTGCAGGCCTGCCCGACGGCGACGTTGCAGGAGAAGTCCGTCATCGCCATGGGGCAGCCGGAACACGCCAAGGTGACGACCTGCGCCTATTGCGGCGTCGGCTGCTCGTTCAAGGCCGAGATGCAGGGCGACCGGATCGTCCGCATGGTGCCCTACAAGGACGGCAAGGCCAACGAGGGCCATTCCTGCGTCAAGGGCCGCTTCGCCTACGGCTACGCCACCCATAAGGACCGCATCACCACGCCGATGGTGCGGGACAAGATCACCGATCCCTGGCGCGAGGTGTCCTGGGAGGAGGCGATCTCTCACGCGGCCTCCGCCTTCAAGCGCATCCAGGCGCAGTACGGGCGGGACTCGATCGGCGGCATCACCTCGTCGCGCTGCCCCAACGAGGAGGCCTACCTCGTCCAGAAGCTGGTGCGCGCCGGCTTCGGCAACAACAACGTCGATACCTGCGCCCGGGTCTGCCACTCGCCGACCGGCTACGGCCTGATGTCGACGCTCGGCACCTCGGCCGGCACCCAGGACTTCAAGTCGGTCGAGCAATCCGACGTGATCCTGGTGATCGGGGCCAACCCGACCGACGGCCATCCGGTCTTCGGCTCGCGGATGAAGAAGCGCCTGCGCCAGGGCGCCAAGCTCATCGTCATCGACCCGCGCCGGATCGACCTCGTCAAGTCGCCCCATATCCGGGCGACGCATCATCTGCCGGTCAAGCCGGGCGCCAACGTGGCGATCGTCAACGCGCTCGCCCATGTCGTCGTGACCGAGGGGCTGGTGGACGAGGCCTATGTCCGCGCCCGCTGCGACCTGAAGGACTTCGAGATCTGGGCCCGTTTCATCGCCGATGAGCGCCACGCGCCGGAGGCGGTGCAGGACCTGACCGGCTGCGACCCGGCCGAGGTGCGGGCCGCCGCCCGGCTCTACGCCAAGGGCGGCGCGGCGGCGATCTATTACGGGCTCGGCGTCACCGAGCACAGCCAGGGCTCGACCATGGTGATGGGCATGGCGAACCTCGCCATGGCCACCGGCAATATCGGCAAGCCGGGTGCCGGCGTGAATCCGCTGCGAGGCCAGAACAACGTCCAGGGCTCCTGCGACATGGGCTCGTTCCCGCACGAGCTGACCGGCTACCGCCACGTCTCGGACGACGCGACCCGCGAGACCTTCGAGGCCCTGTGGGGCGCGCAGCTCTCGCCCGATCCGGGCCTGCGCATCACCAACATGCTCGACGAGGCCGTCGCCGGCACGTTCAAGGGTCTGTATATCCAGGGTGAGGACATTGCCCAGTCCGACCCCGACACGCACCACGTCACGGCCGGCCTGAAGGCGATGGAATGCATCGTCATCCAGGACCTTTTTCTGAACGAGACCGCGAAATACGCCCACGTCTTCCTGCCGGGCGCCTCGTTCCTGGAGAAGGACGGCACCTTCACCAATGCCGAGCGGCGGATCAGCCGCGTGCGCCAGGTGATGGCCCCGATGGGCGGCTACGGCGACTGGGAGGGCACGATGCTGCTCTCCAATGCGCTCGGCTACACGATGAGCTACAGCCACCCGTCCGAGATCATGGACGAGATCGCGGCGCTCACCCCGAGCTTCGCCGGCGTCTCCTACGCCAAGCTCGAGGAGCTCGGCTCGATCCAGTGGCCCTGCAACGACAAGGCGCCGCAGGGCACGCCGATGATGCATGTCGACCGCTTCGTGCGGGGCTTGGGCCGGTTCATGCTGACCGAGTTCGTCGCTTCGGACGAGCGCACGACCCGCAAGTTCCCGCTGATCCTGACCACCGGCCGGATCCTGTCGCAGTACAATGTCGGGGCGCAGACGCGGCGCACCGCCAACTCGCTGTGGCACCCGGAGGACGTGCTGGAGATCCATCCCTTCGACGCCGAGAGCCGCGGCATCGTCGACGGCGACCTCGTCAGCCTGGAGAGCCGGTCCGGCGACATCGCCCTCAAGGCCCGGGTCACCGAGCGGATGCAGCCCGGCGTGGTCTACACCACCTTCCACCACGCCAAGACCGGCGCCAACGTCATCACCACCGACTATTCGGACTGGGCCACCAACTGCCCCGAGTACAAGGTGACGGCGGTGCAGGTTCGGCGTACCAACCGGCCGTCCGATTGGCAGGCCCGGTTCTATGAGGAAGACATCTCCCTCACCCGCATCGCCCACAGCCTCGATGCCGCCGAGTAGCGGCGTCGCGACGAGCGTCTCCGTCCCGACCCGGGTCGTCGCCTATGGGCGCGGCGAGGCGCGGGACGGAGAGCGCCCGCTCGCCGTCGAGATGCCGGTGAACGTGATCTACGGCGACGTTCCTTACGCCGTCATGATGACGACGCCGGCCGATCTCGAGGATTTCGCCTACGGCTTCAGCCTGACGGAGGGCATCGTCGCCGGCGCCGACGAGATCCGCGGCGCCACGGTCGAGGCCGGGGAGGGGGGCTTGCGCCTCGTCGTCGACCTCGCACCGGGGCGCCTGCGCGAGCACCTCGCCCGCAAGCGGGCGCTCTCGGGACGGACCGGGTGTGGCGTCTGCGGCATCGACGACCTCAAGGACATCCCCAGGGCCGGGCGGCGGAGTGCGGAGGGCGTCACGGTCTCCCTCTCGGCGGTCGAGCGGGCGTTGACGGCCCTCGACGACCTCCAGGTGCTCGGTCGCGAGACCCGGGCGGTCCACGCCGCCGCCTGGGCGACCCGCGACGGCACCATCGTCGCGGTGCGCGAGGATGTCGGCCGCCACAACGCCCTCGACAAGCTGATCGGCGCGCTGCTGCGGGCGGGCGCGACGCCTGCGGACGGCTTCCTCGTCATCACCAGCCGCTGCTCGTTCGAGATGGTCGAGAAGGCGGCGAGCTTCGGCGCGGCGGTCCTGGTGGCGATCTCGGCCCCGACCTCCCTCGCGGTCGAGCGCGCCGCCCTGCACGGCCTGACGCTGGCGGCGATCGCCCGCCGCGACACCGTCACCCTGTTCACCGCCCCCGAGCGCCTGACCGTCCCGTGAGTGTTTTGCAATGAGCGCCGTCGATCCCAAAGAGAAGCTCGTCCGCATGGCGAACCAGATCGCCGCCTTCTTCCGCTCCTATCCGCAGGACGAGGCGGTGGCGGGCATCCACAAGCACATCACGGCGTTCTGGACCCCGCGCATGCGCGACCAGCTCGCCGCCTATTGCGAGGAGGCCGATCACGGTCTCGACCCGCTCGCCCTGACCGCCCTGACGATCACCCCGAAGGCGAAGAGCCCGATCCGGGATTCGGTGGCGGACCCGCAGGCGCAGGGGCTGGGGGCGAGCGACGCAGGGTAAGACCGGTTGCTAGGTCGTCTGGCGGGCGAACCTGACCCATGGTCATCTGACAACGTGATCGAGCGGAAAGCGCCAAGGCGCCACAGCCCCACACCCGGCAGGCGGCCGGGTGTCTCGGGCGAGAGCATCGCCGGTCACGAACCCAGGAGGCGACGATGGTGTGGTTCCTGCCACGCTCTCGCGTTTCGGTGGTCTACAAGCGCGTGCGGAGGATCCGTGTGGTCCTGATCCTCCGCGTGCAACTCGGCTAGATTAGTCCCGCAAGGAGCGAGGAGCGGGAGTTCCTTGCTCCACTCCTGGGTCACAATGTATGGACCGGTGACGAACAGTCAACGCTGGTTGATCGACTTTACTCTGCGTCCCCAACCCCGTTCGGCAGCCGGATCGCGAAGGTCGAGCCCGCCTCGGGAGCGTGGGTCTTGGCGATCGCCCGCCCGCCATGCAGCTCGGCGATGCGCTTGACGATCGACAGCCCGAGCCCCGTCGAGCCCTCGCCGGCGGTCGGCTTGGCCGAGAGGCGCTGGAAGCGGCCGAACAGGCGGCCGGTATCCTCCGGCGACAGGCCCGGCCCGTGGTCGCGCACGGCGTAGATCGTCTCCGCCTCCTCCTGTATCACCGTCACGACGATCTCGGCCCCGGTCGGCGAATACTTGATGGCGTTCGAGATCAGGTTGTCCATCGCCTCGCGCAGGCGCTCGGCGTCGCCGTGGAGCGTGAGGCTGTCGGGGATCTCCGAGCGCAGGGTCTGGCCCTTGGTCTCGGCCAGCGGCGCATTGGCCTGCGACACTTCCCGGGCAAGACCGGCGAAATCCACCGGCTCGCGCCGGAGCACGATGTCGAGGGCGTCGTTCATCGCGTCGGCGATCAGGGTCTCGATCATCCCGGTGAGCCGGCGCGCCGTTTCGCGGATATGGCCGATCTGGGCGTGCATCGCCTCGCTCGGCGGCGGCTTGGCCTCGATCATGTCGCCCAGCATCTCGGTCCGGCCGAGGATGACGGCGAGCGGGTTCTTCAGGTCGTGAGCGACCGTGCCCAGGATCTCGGTCTTGAGCTGGTTGGCGCGGCGCAGATCCGAGCGCTGCATGGCGAGCCGGCGGTTGGCCCGCATCAACTCGGCGGTGCGCTCCACCACCCGCTGCTCCAGCCCGATATTGGCCCGCTGCAATTGCTCGTAGAGGATCACGTTGTCGAAGGCGACCGACAGGCGCGAGGTGAACAGGCCGATCAGGGCGCGGTCGGTCTCCGAGAGCGAGCGGTCGGCCTTCAGGAGGGCGACGATCTCGCTGCCGCTCGCAGTGTGGACGTAGAGGGTCGACCAGCGGTCGCCGAAGGTGTGGCGCCGCTCGGAGAAGGCCTGGGCGACGATCGCCCGCACGTCCTCGTCGAGGGGCTGTTGCCCGTCCCCGCCGACGAGGTGCTGGTAGCAGCCCGAGCCCGCGAGCACGCTCACCGCGTCCTGCGGCCCGGATTGCTCGCGCAGGACCAGGATGCCTTCGCAGGCGACGTTGAGGAGCGACGAGACCTGGGTCAGCACACCCTCGGCCAGCCGCTGCATCGACTTGTAGTCGAGCAACATCGGAGCGGCGTCGATGATGATCTCGAGCCCGCGCCGCGTCTCCTCCAGGCGCTTGAGCTGCTGGTAGGCGCGCAAAGCCGCGGTGAGGCTGGTGAACAGCTTGTCGGCGGTGAGTTCCGTCTTCGCCTTGTAGTCGTTGATGTCGTAATCGACGATGACGCGCCGCTCCGGGGCCTGGCCGGGCTGCCCGGTGCGCAGGATGATGCGCACGGTCTCGTCCTTCAGCTCGCGCCGGACGAAGTCGACGAGCCTCAAGCCGGCATCGTCGGTCTCCATCACCACGTCGAGCAGGATCACCGCCATGCCGCGTCGGGCCGACAGCAATGTCCTGGCCTCGGCCGCCGAATAGGCGGAGATGAGCTCGAGACCTGCCCCGTCGAGGCCGTAGCCCGAGAGGGCGAAGCGCGTGCCCTCGTGCACCGCGGGATCGTCGTCCACCACCATCACCGGCCAGGCGGCGGCTTGCAGGTCCTCGCCGGGCTCGTCGTCCGGCAGCAGGAAGAGGATGTCGTCGTCGCTCATCGGCCGTCCAGGTATCGATCCAAGTCTCGATCCAAGCATCGATTGTTTCGGCG
>JAEWKL010000738.1 GCA_023386115.1 Pseudomonadota bacterium | reverse complement strand
ATCGCCCCTACCCCTCTCCCACACGGGAGAGGGGATCCCGCGCGAACTCGTCCGGGGTGGAGGTGATGACGGCCCATCTCGGACCGAGCTTATGACCGACACCCCCTACCCCCGCGACCTCGTCGGCTACGGCCGCACCCCGCCCCACGCGCAATGGCCGAACGGCGCGCGCATCGCGGTGCAGTTCGTCATCAACTACGAGGAAGGCGGCGAGAACTGCCTCCTGCACGGCGACCGGGCCTCGGAGGCGTTCCTGTCGGAGATCGTCGGCGCGCAGGCGTGGCCGGGCCAGCGCCACATGAGCATGGAATCGATCTACGAGTACGGCTCGCGGGTCGGCTTCTGGCGTCTGCACAAGCTGTTCACCGAACGCGACCTGCCGGTGACGGTCTACGGCGTCGCGACGGCCCTCCAGCGCAACCCGGACGCCGTGGCCGCGATGCGCGAGGCGGGCTGGGAGATCGCCTGCCACGGCCTCAAGTGGATCGACTACCGCGACTTCTCCTACGAGGAGGAGAAGGCCCATATGAGCGAGGCGGTCCGGATCCACACCGAGGTGACCGGCGAGCGCCCGCTCGGCTGGTACACGGGGCGGACCTCGGAGAACACTCTGCGGCTGGTGATGGAGGAGGGCGGCTTCCTCTACTCGGCGGATTCCTACGCCGACGACCTGCCCTACTGGGCCGAGGGGCCGCGGGCGCCGCTTCTCGTCGTGCCCTACACGCTGGATGCCAACGACATGCGGTTCGCGACACCGCAGGGCTTCAATGCCGGCGACCAGTTCTTCGCCTATCTGCGCGATTCCTTCGACGTGCTCTACGCCGAGGGCGCCGAGACGCCGCGGATGCTGTCGGTCGGCCTGCATTGCCGCCTCGTCGGCCGGCCCGGGCGCATCGCGGCCCTCGCCCGCTTCCTCGACCACGTGGCGGCGCATGCGGATGTGTGGGTGACCCGGCGCATCGACATCGCCCGGCACTGGGCGAAGACGCACGCGCCCGCCGGCCTGACCCCGAGCCGGATGGGCCGCGCCCTGTTCGTGGAGAATTTCGGCGACGTCTTCGAGCACTCGCCCTGGATCGCCGACGGCGCCTACGCGGCAGGGCTCTCCGGGATGCAGGACAATGCCGACGGGCTCCACGCTGCCATGGTCGAGGTGATGCGGGCGGCCGAGCCGGAGCGGCGTCTCGCCCTCATCCGCGCTCATCCCGACCTCGCCGGCCGGGTGGCGGCGGCCGACCTCGCGCCCGAATCCCGCGCCGAGCAGGCCTCCGCCGGGCTCGATGCCCTCGACCAGGAGGGCCGCGCCCGCTTCCTCGACCTCAACGAGCGCTACCGCGCCCGCCACGGCTTCCCGTTCGTGATGGCGGTGCGGGGCAAGAGCCCGGACGAGATTCTGTCCCAGCTCGCCGAGCGCCTCGACAATCCGCCCGAGGAGGAGCGAGCCCGGGCGCTCGCCGAGATCGAGACTATCGCGCTGCTGCGGCTGCGGCAGAGGCTGCCGTCGCTGCCGGATGTGTTTTCGGCGACGGCATAACTATCTCGACCGGAACCTGGCATCCTCGATCGTCATCCCGGGTTCTCGCCTTCGGCGAGCCCCGGGATGACCCTGTGAGGTGGAATCATGGTGTGACGCTGGCCAGCTCCCGCCGACTTACGTCCCAAACCTCTCCGCCCGCCCATGCGGCGCATCGTAATCCAGCACCGGCCCGAGCGGCACGATCCCGGTCGGGTTGATGGTCGGATGGCTCTCGTAATAGTGCCGCTTGATGTGGGTGAGGTTCACCGTCGGGCCGATCCCGGGCGTCTGGTAGAGATCGCGCAGATAGGGCGCGAGGTTCGGGTAATCGGCGATCCGGCGCAGATTGCACTTGAAGTGCCCGACATAGACCGGATCGAACCGCACCAGCGTGGTGAACAGCCGGAGGTCGGCCTCGGTCAGGCGATCGCCCATCAGGTAGCGGCCCCGGTCGAGGCGAGCGTCGAGGGCGTCGAGTTCCTCGAACAGGGCGGTCACTGCCTCCTCGTAGGCCGCCTGCGCGGTCGCGAAGCCGGCCTTGTAGACGCCGTTATTGACCCGGTCGTAGACCCGGGCGTTGAGCGCGTCGATCTCGGGCCGCAGGTCCTCCGGGTAGAGGTCCGGACCGCTGCCGCCGAAGGCACCGTTGAGCATCCGGATGATCTCGGCCGATTCGTTCGAGACGATCGTGCCGCGCTGCTTGTCCCACAGGACCGGCACGGTGACCCGGCCGGTGTAGTGCGGATCGGCCTTGAGATAGACCTCGGAGAGCCGGGTCGCGCCGTTGACCGTGTCCGGCCCGGCGCCCGGGCTGTCGCCGAACACCCAGCCCTTGGCGCCCATATGCGGATCGACCACCGAGACAGAGATCGCGTCGTCCAGCCCCTTGAGGGCCCGCACGATCAGGGTGCGGTGCGCCCACGGGCAGGCGAGGGAGACGTAGAGGTGGTAGCGCCCCGGCTCAGCCGCGAAGCCGCCCTCCCCGGTCGGGCCGGCCGCGCCGTCCGGCGTGACCCAGCTCCGGAAGGCCGCGTCCTTGCGCACGAAGCGCCCGCCGGTCTCTTTGGTGTCGTACCATCGATCGTGCCAGACGCCGTCGACCAGAAGCCCCATCACACCCTCCTCACCCCGCCATCCGCCTGGAGCATCGCCCGCTCGCGGTGTCGGCGGGGGCGGGGGCAGG
>JAEWKL010000697.1 GCA_023386115.1 Pseudomonadota bacterium | reverse complement strand
CTCCTGCACAGCCAGCATCGCGTGGACATAGGCGTCTTCCTGCGGCTTGCAGGCGGCCAGCGCCGCCCGCTGCGCCGCCCGCCGCTCCATCCCGAGGGGCTGGCCGCTGAAGG
This sequence comes from Pseudomonadota bacterium, assembly GCA_023386115.1. Taxonomy (GTDB): domain Bacteria; phylum Pseudomonadota; class Alphaproteobacteria; order Rhizobiales; family Beijerinckiaceae; genus Methylobacterium. The sequence goes on along the minus strand of JAEWKL010000697.1, from coordinate 9,776 downwards.
CCTGCCGCACGCATGCGTGCCAGCGGGTCTCGAGGGACGCGAGGTCGGCCTCCTCCGCCAGGACGGGACCGCAGGCGAAAGCCAGGAGCAGCAGCGACGGCGGATGAGCGCCGGTGGCAAGCCGGCGCCCTGCCCCGGGACGCAGAGGCGCGCTCACCCCCGCCGCAGGAGGAACACCCCCTGCGTGCCGACGAGATTCCACACCCACCATGGCAAGGCGAAGCGCATCGGGTGGCCCGAGGCGTCCAGCGCCGAGGCGCGCTCGATCCGGGCGCCGACGAGGCGGCACAGCCCGACGAAGTCCCGGATGGTGCAGTGGTGGATGTTCGGGGTCGCGTACCAGGGATCGGGCAGGGTGTCGGTCACCGGCATCCGGCCGCGCAGCAGCAATTCGCTGCGCACCCGCCAATGGCCGAAATTCGGGAACGACACGATCGCCCGGCGGCCGATCCGCAGGAGGTGCTCCAGCACCTCCTTGGGTTGGCGCGTCGCCTGGATCGTCTGCGACAGGATCACGTAGTCGAAGGCGTCGTCCGGATAGGCCGCCAGATCGGTGTCGGCGTCGCCCTGGATCACCGGCAGGCCGTGCGCCAGGCAGGCATTGACGCCCTCGCGCGAGAGTTCGATGCCGCGGCCGTCGACGCCGCGTCGGTCGCGCAGGAGCGCGAGCAGCGAGCCGTCGCCGCAGCCGACGTCGAGCACCCGGGAGCCGGGCTCGACGAGGTTGAGCATCACCAGGTGGTCGATGCGCGCGGAGCCGGTGGCGTCCTGCGGCAGGCCCGCGGGGGCGAGGGAAGCGGTCGCGCTCACAGGCCGCGCTCCCGGCCTGCTGCCGCGATGAAGCCCCTGGCCGCCGAGATCATCGTGGGCTCGTCGAGCAGGAAGGCGTCGTGGCCCTTGTCGCTCTCGACCTCGACGAAGGCGACCGGGGCCGCCGCGGCATTGAGCGCGTGGACGATCGCCCGCGAATCGGCGGTCGGAAACAGCCAGTCGGAGGTGAAGGACATGATGCAGAACCGCGTCCGCGTGCCTCGGAAGGCGTTGGCGAGCACGCCGCCATGATCGGCCGCGAGGTCGAAATAGTCCATCGCCCGGGTCAGGTAGAGATAGGCGTTGGCGTCGAAGCGCTCGACGAAGGTGATGCCCTGGTGGCGCAGGTAGCTCTCGATCTGGAAGTCGGCGTCGAACGAGAAGGTCGGGGCGTCCCGGTCCTGGAGGCGGCGGCCGAACTTGCGGTGGAGGGCGGGCTCCGAGAGGTAGGTGATGTGCGCGCCCATCCGGGCGACGCCGAGCCCCTTGGCCGGCCGCGTGCCGACGTCGAGGTAGCGCCCGCCGTGCCAGTTCGGATCCGCCAGGATCGCCTGCCGGCCGACCTCGTGGAAGGCGATGTTCTGGGCCGAGTGGCGCGCGCCCGTCGCGATCGGCATCGCGGCGAAGACCCGCTCGGGGTAGCTCGCCGCCCATTGCAGCACCTGCATCCCGCCCATCGAGCCGCCGATGCACAGGAAGAGGTCCTTGATGCCGAGCCGGTCGAGCAGCATCGCCTGGCCCCGCACCATGTCGCGGATGGTGACGAGTGGGAAATCGAGGCCGTAGGCCCGGCCCGTGCCTGGGTTGAGCGAGGCGGGTCCCGTCGTGCCCATGCAGGAGCCGACCACGTTGGCGCAGATCACGAAGTAGCGGTCGGTGTCGACCGGCTTGCCGGGCCCGACCAGGCGCTCCCACCAGCCGGGCTTGCCGGTGACCGGGTGGGTGTTGACGACGTGCTGGTCGCCGGTCAGCGCGTGGCAGACCAGCACCGCGTTGCTGCGCGCCTCGTTGAGCGTGCCTGCGGTCTGGTAGGCGATCTGCCAGGGCGCCAGGTCCACCCCCGCATCCATCGCCAGGGCTTCGTCGGCTCCGAAATGGGCGACGGGGCTCGTCGGCTCGACCGCCTGGGAGGCGGAATCTGGGCCGGGCTTCAGGAGTGGTGTGGCCATGCTTCTCACGGGGCTGTCGCCGGATGGCGGGCTTGACGAGGCTTTGGCTTACGAAAACCGGAGACGATTCGTTCTCCAAACCGGACCGGTCGTTAAAGCGACCAAAAATTCCGCTTCAACGGACGAAAGTGGTAGGGCTTCGCTGTCCCGCCGTCAATCGACGGAAGGACGATCTCCGCGGGTCCCGGCCCTGGCCCGCGGGCGGCATGGGTCGTAAGACGGGTCTTCCCGCCGCTTCTCCCCGTACCTGCCATGACGTCGACCCCGCCCGCCGACCTCGCCGCCCTCCGGGCCGACATCGACCGCATCGATTCGGCGATGCACGACCTCCTGATGGAGCGCGGCCGGATCATCGACCGGCTGATCGCCGTCAAGAAGACCTCGGCCTCGGGCTCCGCCTTCCGGCCCGGCCGCGAGGCCTCGATGATGCGGATGATCGCCGAGCGCCACAAAGGCCTCCTGCCCCTCGACACGGTGGAGGGGATCTGGCGGGTCATCATCGCCACCTTCACCTACGTGCAGGCGCCGTTCGCGGTCCATGCCGACGTCTCGGGCGGCGACGCGCCGATGCGTGATTCGGCCCGGTTCCATTTCGGCTTCACGGTGCCGTACCGGCCGCATCCGAGCGCGGCGGCGGTGATCGCCGCGGTGGCGGCCTCGCGGGGCGATCTCGGGGTCTTTCGCCTCGACCAGGGGGTGACGGCCGGCGCCTGGTGGCGCCTGCTCGCCGGCGCAGGGAGACCGAAGGTCATCGCCCGGCTGCCCTTCATCGAGCGGCCCGGCCACCCGGCCGGCACCCCGGTCTTCTGCATCGCCAAGCCCCTCGACGATCCGGCTGCTGCCCAGCGCGACTGGGTGCTCTACGCCGCCCGGTTCGAGCGATGGCGCGACGAGGCGGCGGAGGCGGTGGCGGAACTGGGGGGCGAGGTGGTGGCGAGCGCCGGCATCGGCGGGGGATTGAGCCAGCTTCTGGCGCTGCCCGGCAGCGTCAGCCCGGAGGAGGCGCGGGCGGCCTTGTCCGAGGCTGGGGCGACGCCGGGCGCCTTCGAGGAGATCGGCAGCCACGCGGCCCGGTTCCGGGTGGGGGCTGCCTGAGGTTTTTCTCTCCCCGCTGGTTAGGATCCCGGGGAGATGATTGGACGAGGATGGCACGGGTTTCCCTCTCCCCGCCCGCGGGGAGAGGAGGAGAGGTGCTAGGCCGGCACGCCGAGCCGCCGGTTGAGCCCCAGCGCGCCGAGGGTGCAGACCGCGCCCGACAGCAGGTACACGCCGACCCACGGCAGCCCCAGATGGCTCGAGGCGTAGAGCGCCACCAGCGGGGCGAAGCCGGCGCCGACGAGCCAGGCGAGGTCGGAGGTCAGCGCCGAGCCGGTATAGCGGTACTTGGTCCCGAAATTCTCCGCGATGGCGCCTGAGCTCTGGCCGTAGGCGAGGCCGAGCAGCGCGAAGCCGACCACCACGAAGATCGTCTGCCCGGCCATGCTGTCGCCGAAGAGTAGCGGGGCGACGATGCTGCCGAGCGCGAACAGGCCGATCAGGGCGGCGGCGAGCGCGATGGTGGAGCGCCGCCCGATCTGGTCGGCGATCAGGCCCGACATGACGATCGTCATCGTGGCGACGGTGGCGCCGGCGAACTGCACCATCAGGAACTCGCCGACCGAGCGGCCGGTGAACAGGTTGATCCAGCTCACCGGGAACACGGTGACGAGGTGGAACAGGGCGTAGCAGGCGAGCGGCACGAAGGCGCCGACCAGGATGTTGCTGCCGCTCGCCCGCACCGTGTCGAGGACCGGCTCCGGCTCGAGCTCGTCGGCCTCGAGCAGGCGGCGGAACTCCTCCGTCGCGACGAGGCGCAGGCGCGCGAACAGGGCCACGACGTTGATCGTGAAGGCGACGAAGAACGGATAGCGCCAGCCGAAGCCCATGAAGTCGGCATCCGAGAGCTGGAGCTGGAAGAACGCGAACAGGCCGCTCGCCAGCATGAAGCCGACCGGCGCGCCGAGCTGGGGCAGCATCGCGTACCAGCCGCGGCGGTTCTCCGGGGCGTTGAGGGCGAGCAGCGAGGCGAGCCCGTCCCAGGCGCCGCCGAGGGCCAGGCCCTGGCCGATCCGGCACAGGCCCAGCAGCACCGCCGACCAGTGGCCGATGGTCTCGTAGCCCGGCAGGAAGGCGATGAGGCAGGTCGAGAGGCCGAGCAGGAACAGCGCGATGGTGAGCTTGGTCGCCCGGCCGTAGCGCCGGTCGATCGCCATGAACAGCACCGAGCCGATCGGCCGCGCCACGAAGGCGAGGGCGAAGAGCCCGAAGGCGTACAGCGTGCCGGTCACCGGCTCGGCCCATGGGAACACGAGGCGCGGGAAGACCAGCACGCAGGCGAGGCCGAACACGAAGAAGTCGAAGAACTCGGAGGTGCGGCCGATGATGACCCCGAGGGCGATCTCACCGGGCGCGACGTGGCCGGGCTCCGACGAGGCCAGGCGGGCGTCCCGTTCCGGCTTGGAGGAGGAGGCGGCGGCGGGCTCCGCCGTGATCGTGGCCATATCGGAATCCTGCTTCGTCACTCTACGAAGACCTCTTCCTTAGAGGAGAAACCGCCCATTGGGGGCCTGGACAAAACGTCCAATCCCGCAGGCGCCCCGCCGGGCGTACATGACAAGCGCCGAAAGCTGATCGTCCGGGCTGCCCGTGAAACACTTGCGCCTCCTCCTCGTACTTCCGTTCATCCTCCTCACCGGAGGATGCAATATGGTGCTCCTGTCGCCCGCGGGCGATGTGGCGCTGCAGCAGCGTAACCTGCTGATCGCCTCCACGGTGCTGATGCTCCTCATCATCGTGCCGGTGATGGTGCTGACCGTCGCCTTCGCCTGGCACTATCGCGAGGGCAACAAGAAGGCGGTCTACGATCCGAATTTCCATCACTCGACCGGACTCGAGGTGGTGATCTGGTCGGCGCCATTGCTGATCATCATTGCGCTCGGCGCGCTCACCTGGCTCGGCACCCACCTGCTCGATCCCTACCGGCCCGTCAGCCGCATCAGCGCCTCGAAGCCGATCGTGTCGAGTGTCGGCGACCCGATGGTCTCGGGCAAGCCTCTGGTGGTCCAGGTCGTCGCCCTCGACTGGAAGTGGCTGTTCCTCTACCCCGAGCAGGGCATCGCCTCGCTCAACGAGATCGCCGCGCCCGTCGACCGGCCGATCGAGTTCCGCATCACCTCCTCCTCGGTGATGAACTCGCTGTTCATCCCGGCGCTCGCCGGCCAGATCTACGCCATGCCGGGCATGCAGACGCGGCTCAACGCCGTGATCAACAAGGCCGGCGACTACGAGGGCTTCTCGGCCAATTACAGCGGCGCCGGGTTCTCGCACATGCGCTTCACCTTCAAGGGCGTCGACGAGGGCGCGTTCAGCGCCTGGGTCGACAAGGTCAAGCAGGATGGCGGCTCGCTCACCCGGGCGGACTACCTGAAGCTCGAGCGCCCGAGCGAGAAGGAGCCGGTGCGCTACTACAAGGCCGTCGACGCCGACCTCTACGACGCGATCCTCAACATGTGCGTCGACCGTGCCAAGATGTGCATGCACGACATGGCGGCGATCGACGCCCGCGGCGGCGGAGGCCGCGAGGGTCTGCACAGCGTCATGAGCCTCACCTACGACAAGGCCGTCCGCCGCGGCACCGGCGCGACCCAGCAGGCGACCTTCGTCACCGCGCTCTGCACCCCCGCCGACGCCTACGGCCTCGGCAACGCCTCGACGACGTCCGCCGCGTCCACCGCGACGCCGCGCCTGAACTGAAGTGCTCCTCACGAAACTCCCGCCGCGCTGTCGCCGCCACAGCAAGCCGCGACGGTGACCGGGAGTTTCGAGAGCGACACCGAGAGCCCGGACCCCGACCGATACTCCGCATTCCAGGCTGAGCCATGAATTCCGAGCACAATCCGATCGAAGCCTACCCGCACTGGTGGCGGCTGCTGTTCGGCCGCTTCACCATCGAATCCCTGCCGCTCCACGAGCCGATCGTGGTGGTGACCTTCCTGGTGGTGGCTTTGGGCGGCCTCGCCGTCCTCGGCGTGCTGACCAAGTACAAGCTCTGGGGCCCGCTCTGGCGCGACTGGCTGACCAGCGTCGACCACAAGAAGATCGGGATCATGTACATGGTCCTCGGGCTCGTCATGCTGCTGCGCGGCTTCGCCGACGCGGTGCTGATGCGCTCGCAGCAGGCGATCGCCCATGGCGGCGCCGAGGGCTTCCTGCCGCCGCACCACTACGACCAGATCTTCACCGCCCACGGCGTGATCATGATCTTCTTCGTGGCGATGCCGCTGGTCACCGGGCTGATGAACTACGTGGTGCCGCTGCAGATCGGCGCCCGCGACGTCGCCTTCCCGTTCCTCAACAACTTCAGCTTCTGGATGACCGTCGGCGGTGTCGTGCTGACGATGCTGTCGCTGTTCGTCGGCGAGTTCGCGGCCACCGGCTGGCTCGCCTATCCGCCGCTCTCGAACATCGCCTACTCGCCGAGCACCGGCGTCGATTACTACATCTGGGCGCTGCAGATCGCCGGCGTCGGCACGACATTGTCCGGCGTCAACCTGATCGCCACCATCGTCAAGATGCGGGCGCCCGGCATGTCGATGATGAAGATGCCGGTCTTCACCTGGACCTCGCTCTGCACCAACATCCTGATCGTCGCCTCCTTCCCGGTGCTCGGGGCGGTGCTGGCGCTGCTCACCCTCGACCGCTACGTCGGCACCAACTTCTTCACGAACGATCTCGGCGGCAACCCGATGATGTACGTGAACCTGATCTGGATCTGGGGTCACCCCGAGGTCTACATCCTGGTGCTGCCGGCCTTCGGCATCTTCTCCGAGGTGACCTCGACCTTCTCCGGCAAGCGCCTGTTCGGCTACGCCTCGATGGTCTACGCCACGGTCGTCATCACCATCCTGTCCTACCTGGTCTGGCTGCACCACTTCTTCACCATGGGGTCGGGGGCGAGCGTCAACTCGTTCTTCGGCATCACCACGATGATCATCTCGATCCCCACTGGCGCGAAGATCTTCAACTGGCTGTTCACCATGTATCGCGGCCGGATCCGCTTCGACCTGCCGATGATGTGGACCGTCGCCTTCATGCTGACCTTCGTCATCGGCGGCATGACCGGCGTGCTGCTGGCGGTGCCCCCGGCCGACTTCGTGCTGCACAACTCGCTGTTCCTGGTCGCGCACTTCCACAACGTGATCATCGGCGGCGTGCTGTTCGGCCTGTTCGCCGGTATCTACTACTGGTGGCCGAAGGCCTTCGGCTTCCGCCTCGACCCGTTCTGGGGCAAGGTCTCGTTCTGGTGCTGGGTCGTCGGCTTCTGGGTGGCGTTCACGCCGCTCTACATCCTCGGCATGATGGGCGTGACCCGGCGGATGAGCTCGTTCGCCGGCACCGAGTACCAGCCGCTCTTCGTCATCGCGGGCATCGGCGCCCTCCTCGTCGCCTGCGGCATCGGCGCGATGATCGTCCAGTTCGCCGTCAGCATCCTGCGGCGCGAGCAGCTTCGCGACCTCACCGGCGACCCGTGGGGCGGCCGCACCCTCGAATGGGCGACCTCCTCGCCGCCGCCGGCCTACAACTTCGCCTTCACCCCGATGGTGCATGACGGCGATGCCTGGTGGGACATGAAGAGCCGCGGCTACAAGCGTCCGCTGGAGGGCTACAAGGCCATCCACATGCCCAGGAACACCGGCGCGGGCGTGATCATCGCCGCCATCGCCACTATCTTCGGCGTCGCCATGGTGTGGTACGTCTGGTGGCTGGCGGCGATCTCCTTCGTGGGCGTGATCGCGGCGACCATCATCCACACCTTCAACTACGACCGCGACTTCTACATCCCCGCCGACGAGGTCGCGCGGACCGAGGCCGAGCGCACCCAGACGCTCGCTCTCGTGAAGGCCTGAGGACCCCGCCATGGCACAGTCACATCCGGTCGCGGCGGACGACGCCGAGCTGCATTTCTACGTCTCGGACGACGAGCATGGTCACGCCGAGGGCGGGACCATGCTCGGGTTCTGGCTCTACCTGATGAGCGACTGCCTGATCTTCGCGATCCTGTTCGCGACGTACGGCGTCCTCGGGCGGAACTACGCGGCGGGCCCGTCCGGCGCAGACCTGTTCGACCTCAAGCTCGTGGCGGTGAACACCGCCATGCTCTTGTTCTCCTCCATCACCTACGGCTTCGCCATGCTGGAGATGGAGAAGGGCGACCAGCGGATGACGCAACGCTGGCTGGCGGTCACCGGGGTCTTCGGCCTCTGCTTCATCGGCCTCGAGCTGTTCGAGTTCGCCCACCTGATCCACGAGGGCGCCACGCCGCAGCGCAGCGCCTTCCTGTCGTCGTTCTTCACCCTTGTCGGGACGCACGGCCTGCACGTCACCTTCGGCTTGATCTGGCTCACGACCCTGATGGTGCAGGTGCACCAGCGCGGCCTGATCCCGGCCAACCGCCGCCGGCTGCTATGCCTGAGCATGTTCTGGCACTTCCTCGACGTGATCTGGATCGGCGTCTTCACCTTCGTCTACCTGATGGGGTCCCTGACATGAGCGCCCGCGCTCCCGCTTCCGACGGCGTCCGTTCCGGCTCCGTGCATGTCGAGGTCGTCCACGATCATCACGAGGCCGGCCATGGCTCGCGCCGGGGCTACATCACCGGCTTTGTCCTGGCGGCGATCCTGACGGCGATCCCGTTCTGGCTGGTGATGGCCGGGGTCTTCACCGATCCCCGCGTCACCTCGCTGGTCATCATGGCCTTCGCGGTCGTGCAGATCGTGGTCCACATGGTCTACTTCCTGCACATGAACGCGCGCTCGGAAGGCGGCTGGACCATGATGGCGCTGATCTTCACCATCGTGCTGGTGGTGATCGCGCTCTCGGGCTCGCTCTGGGTGATGTACCACCTCAACACCAACATGATGCCGATGTCGCCGAGCGACATGCGCGCCATGCCGTGACGACGGGCGACGATCGATCGCTCACGGCCGGGGCGGCTCCGCCCCGGCGAAAGCGCCTCCTGCTGGTGACGCTCTCGCTCCTGGCGACCGCCCTGTTCGTCGGTCTCGGGATCTGGCAGGTCGAGCGCCGGGCCTGGAAGCTCGACCTCATCGCCCGGGTCGAGGCGCGGCTTGGCAGCCCGTCCGTTCCGGCGCCCGGCCGGGCCGAATGGCCGACCCTCTCCCGCGACGCCGACGAGTACCGCCGCGTCACGGCGAAAGGACGCTTCCGTCCCGACCGCGCCGTCCGCACCATGGCGGTGACCGAGAAGGGCGCCGGCTCCTGGCTCGTCGTGCCCCTCGTCACGGAGGCCGGCGACACGATCCTGATCAATCGCGGCTTCGTGCCCCCGGACTGGCAGCCCCCGCCGGACGGGGAGCAGGTCGTGACGGTGACGGGCCTGCTGCGCCTGCCGGAGCCCGGCGGCGGCTTCCTGCGCAGCAACGATCCGGCCCACGACCGCTGGTACTCTCGCGATGTCGCGGCGATCGCACAGGCCAAGGGCCTCGGCCTGGTGGCGCCCTACTTCATCGACGCGGATGCCTCCGGCAACCGGCCGGGCGCGCCGGTCGGCGGGCTGACCGTCGTGGCGTTCCGCAACCATCACCTGATCTATGCACTGACCTGGTTCGGGCTGGCGGCGTTGTCGGGCTATGCGGCCTATCGGGCGCTGCGCGAGCGGTGAGGCGGGTTTTTTGGAGCATGAGTTCGAGACGGGACGCGCGTGCGAGAACCCTCCCCCCTCTGCGGGGGAGGGTGCCC
>JAEWKL010000659.1 GCA_023386115.1 Pseudomonadota bacterium | reverse complement strand
CCTGCCCGACCTGCGCTACAACCTCGAAATCTCCCTCGAGGAGGCCTTCACCGGCAAGACCGAGACGATCACGATACCGACCTCTGTCACCTGCGAGGTCTGCGCCGGCTCGGGCGCCAAGGCCGGCTCGAAGCCCAAGACCTGCCCGACCTGCGCCGGCTACGGCCGCGTGCGGGCGGCGCAGGGGTTCTTCGCCATCGAGCGGACCTGCCCGAACTGCCAGGGCCGCGGCGAGATCATCGAGGATCCGTGCCCGGCCTGCTCCGGCGCCGGCCGCGTCACCCGCGAGCGCACGCTGTCGATCAACGTGCCGGCGGGCGTCGACGACGGCCTGCGGATCCGGCTCGCCGGCGAGGGCGAATCGGGACTGCGCGGCGGTCCGGCGGGCGACCTCTACATCTTCCTGTCGATCAAGCCGCACCCGTTCTTCCAGCGCGACGGCGCCGACCTGTTCTGCCGCGTGCCGATCTCGATGGTGACGGCGGCGCTGTCGGGTGAGATCACCGTGCCGGTGATCGACGGCTCGCACACCTCGGTCCGGGTCCCGGCCGGCACCCAGACCAACAAGCAGTTCCGCCTCAAGGGCAAGGGCATGCCGGTCCTGCGCTCGCGCGACGTCGGCGACCTCTACATCCAGGTCTTCGTCGAGACGCCGCAGAACCTCACCAAGCGCCAGCGCGAGCTTTTGCTGGAATTCGACACTCACGGCAGCCAGGCCGACAACCATCCGGAGAGTGCCGGCTTCTTCTCCCGGGTGAAGGAGTTCTTCGACGGCCTGAGCGGCTCCGGCCGCGCCTGACCCTTCGATGCTCCGGCTCCTGGCGCGCCTGGCGGCGGCTTCGGCCGCGCTCGATCGGATGGTCCGTGAACCGAAGCAGCCTTCGCGCGTTCTCACGCGCGGTGGGATTGCGTGGGGTGCGGGTCTCGTTCCGGGTGCGTCAGGCTTGACGGCGGCGCGCCTTTGAACGACAGCCGTTCGCCAACCCATCGTCTTTCGCGTGTTCAAGGGTCTTCGGTCTTGCCTTTGCCTCACCGATCCAGGGCCAAAGCCGTCGCGGTCTCGAGCCCGCTGCCCCACCCGAAGCCCCAGAAGAAGCGCGACATCCTGGAGGACGAGGCGCGGTTCCTGCGCTCCTGGTTCGAGCGGCCGCTGGTCACCGGCGCCGTGACGCCGTCGGGCCGGATGCTCGCCCGCACCATGGCCTCCTACGTCGATCCGCGCCTGACCGGGCCGGTGATCGAGCTCGGGCCCGGAACCGGCCCTGTGACCGACGCGCTGGTGCGCCGAGGCATCGCACCGGAGCGCCTGGTGCTCGTCGAGTACAACCCGGATTTCTGCAAGCTGCTCCGCCGGCGCTTCCCGAAGGCCACGGTGCTGCAGGGCGACGCCTACGACATCCGCGCCACCCTGGCGGGCGTGGTCGCCGAACCGGCCTGCGCCACGATCTCGAGCCTGCCGCTCTTCACCAAGCCCCTGGAGCAGCGCCTCGACCTGCTGACGGCCGCCCACGACCTGATGCATGCGGACGCGCCGTTCGTGCAGTTCACCTACGCGGTGGTGCCGCCGATCCCGGCCAAGTCCACGACCTACACCGCCAGCCGCTCCAACAAGGTGTGGCTGAACCTGCCGCCGGCGCGGGTGTGGGTGTATCGCCGGCCCTGAGGGGCGGGCCCCCGGACCACCCGTCCACCCTCCGCGTCATCGACTCAATCTCGCGGACAAGGCGAAGCCGAGTTGAGGACCCGGTGGATGGCGGGCCAGCCGACGAGGCCGGAATGACCATCCGGCCTGCGCCTCACGCCTTCTCCCACTGGTTCTCGATGATCGTGTAGACCTTGTCGCTGAGGTTGATGTCCATCTCGACGAGGCCGATCGTGTTCTTCACGCGGCTGAGGGTCTCGGCGAGTTCCAGCACCGGCTCGGGCACCCGGCGCTCCGGGGCGGCGGGGCCTTCGAGCTTGAGCACATCGGCCAGCATCGCCGTGTAGGCACTCCAGAAATGCTGGTGGCCGATGACGTGGAAGCGCGACAGGGCCTCGATCGCCAGCGTCCAGTACCCCGGCTTCATCGCCTCGCCCGGGAACGTGCAGGAGAGGTCGCGCGTCAGCGGGTTCTCCAGCCAGGCATAGGTCTCCAGGTCGATGCGGTCGAAGCCCTTGCGCAGGGCCGAGACGCTGCCGAGGTCGAGGCCGGCCGCGAAGGCGCAGGGACCCTGGAGATGGTCGACCCGCCAGCTCTGGACCGGGTCCTTGCCGATCTCCGCCATCCGGCGCAGCCACAGGATGCGCTTGGCCAGTTCCACGTAGGGATCGACGACCAGGATCGTCTTCACGTACTCGCCGGTCTGGATCACGTCCTCGTAGCGCTTCAGGAGCAGGCTGCCCTGCAGCAGCAGCGAGTCGCTGTACTTGATGTCGATGATGCAGCGTAACAGGTCGAAATGGATGTCGTGGACGCCGAAATACGCCATCGCGAATTCGGGAAAGAGCATGTCGCGGGCGGCGTTGTCCTGGTTGATCGTGTAGTCGAGCGACAGGACGCGGGCCTGGCGGTACGCGGCGTCGGCGCGGTGCCGGTAGAGCAGGATGTTGGTGTCGGCGTCGAAGATGTCGTAGCGCCCGGCCTGGTCCAGTCCGGGGCAGCTCTCGCCGTTGAGCTTGAAGCCGCAGATGCCGTGGGCGTGCCAGCCGAACTCCTTGAGCTGCGGGTAGTGGACCCAGGCCTCGATCACGGCCTCGCGCGTCCGGTCCATGACCACGCGCAGGCGCGGCGTGCGGCGCATGTCGTCGGGCGCGATCCAGAGATCGAAGCTCGCCGGGCCGACGACGTTGAAGTTGAATCGCATGCTGCTTGCTAGGCTGAAGACGGCGGCGCGGCAAGGTGGCGGCGCGCGCCGGCGCGACCCGGGATCGCGCCCGTCGGGCCTAGCAGCTCCCGTCGCCGGGATCATCCTCGCGGTGGGCGGGCCTCCGCGGCCCCTTGCGGGTTCGGGCCCGGCGGGTGTTGATGCGGCCATGTCCGACCTGTTCGCCTCCGCCGGCCTCGACCGCGACGCGCCCCGTCCCCTCGCCGATACCTTGCGGCCGACGAGCCTCGCCGAGGTGGTGGGGCAGGAGCATCTGACCGGGGAGGGGGGCGCCCTGACCCGGCTCCTGCGCGGGCGCAACCTCGGCTCGCTGATCCTGTGGGGCCCGCCCGGCACCGGCAAGACCACGGTGGCGCGGCTCCTCGCCGGCGAGACCGACCTGCATTTCGAGCAGATCTCGGCGATCTTCTCCGGAGTCGCGGAACTCCGGAAGGTGTTCGAGGCGGCACGCGCCCGGCGGGCGGCGGGACGGGGCACGCTGCTCTTCGTCGACGAGATCCACCGCTTCAACCGGGCCCAGCTCGACGCCTTCCTGCCGGTGGTCGAGGACGGCACGGTCACGCTCGTCGGCGCCACCACCGAGAACCCGTCCTTCGAGCTGAACGCGGCGCTCCTGTCCCGCGCCCGGGTGCTGGTCTTCCGCGCCCTCGACGAGGCGGCGGTCGCCCGGCTCCTCGACCGCGCCGAGGCGGTGACTGGCCGGGCGCTGCCCCTCGACGCGGAGGCCCGCGCGGTGCTGGTGCGGATGGCCGACGGCGACGGGCGGGCGGCGCTCACCCTCGCCGAGGAGGTCTGGCGGTCGGTCGGGCCGGACGAGACCCTGGATGCCGCCCTCCTGCAGGAGCTGATCCAGCGCCGCGCCCCCGTCTATGACAAGGCGCAGGAGGGCCACTACAACCTCATCAGCGCCCTGCACAAGACGATCCGCGGCTCGGATCCGGACGCCGCCCTGTACTATCTCTGCCGGATGCTGGACGCCGGCGAGGACCGGCTGTTCATCGCCCGCCGCCTCGTGCGGGCGGCGGTCGAGGATATCGGGCTCGCCGACCCGCAGGCCCTGGCGGTGGCGAACGCCGCCAAGGAAGCGTTCGACTTCCTCGGCTCGCCGGAGGGTGAGCTGGCCCTGGCGCAGGCGGTGGTCTACCTCGCTACGGCGCCGAAATCGAACGCCGTCTACACGGCCTACAAGGCCGCGACCCGCATTGCCAAGGAGCACGGCTCGCTGCCGCCGCCCCGCACCATCCTCAATGCGCCGACCAAGCTGATGCGCAAGCTCGGCTACGGCGAAGGCTACCGCTACGATCACGACGAGCCCGACGCCTTCTCGGGCCAGGATTACTGGCCCGAACGCTTGGGCAGGCAGCGCTTCTACACTCCGACCGACCGGGGATTCGAGCGCCGCGTCGCCGAGCGGATGGACTGGTGGGAGGTGAGGCGCCGAGAGCGCGCCGGGGAAGATTCTTGACGGTCATGTGACAACCTGACGGATAGGCGTTGACGCGCCACTCTCCCTTAAGTCAGCTGTGGGAATGAGACAGAATCTCTCCCTCCCGCATGGCCCGGCAGGATGACCGCGCGAATTCTCTCTATCGCCAATTGCAAGGGCGGCACCGGCAAGACGACCTCCGCCGTCAACCTCGCGGCCGAGTTCGGCGCCCGGGGCTACCGGGTCCTGGTGGTCGATCTCGACCCGCAGGGCCATTCGGGCCTGGGTCTCGGGGTCACGGCGCGGCTCGGCTCGCCCAACGCCCACACGCCGCTGCTGCGGCCAGGGGGCCGCCTCGACGGGGCCGCCCAGGCCACCGACGAGGACAATGTGTGGGTGGTGCCGGCCGACCGGGGCTTCGACGGGCAGCTCGGCACCAGCGACATCCGCTGCTTCGCCAACGCCCTCACGCCCCTGTGCCCGCTCTATGATCTGGTGCTGATCGACGTGCCGCCGGCGGCGGCGGCGCTCACGGTCTGCGCCCTGATGGCGAGCCACGGTGTGGTCATCCCCACCACCCTCGATCCCCTCGGCCTCGAGGGCGTGCGCCAGTTCGCGCGCTCCTACCACGACACGATGCTGCGCTTCCGTGCCGCGCCGCTGGGCCTCGCCATCGCGCCGATGCGCATCGACCTGCGCACCAGGGTCGAGCGCGAGACGTTGGGGATGCTCCGCACCGCCTTCGGGCCGGGCCAGATGGTGCGGGGCGTGCGCACCGACGTGGCGGTGAGCGAGGCCTTCGCCCGGCGTCAGCCGGTGCGGCGCCATCGCCTCAATGGCCGCGCCGCCGAGGATTTCTCCGGCGTCGCCGACGACCTGGTGCAGCGCTTCGGCATCGACTGCGTCGCCGCCTTCGCGGAGCCCGCCTACAGCCGCACGGAGGGGTTTTCCCGCGGGATCTCCTGGAGATGACGAGGATCTTCTGGCGATGATGACCCGGCGCTGATTCGCCGGGCGTGACGGGGAGGGCTGCGGGTGCTACGAGCCGCCGCATGACGAAGCCTCCTTCTCGCGGCGGTTCCGGG